>JACDAO010000644.1 GCA_013695405.1 Acidobacteriota bacterium
GTCGAGGCGAGCTGGTGCGCGAAGTCCGCGGCACCGGCACGCTGGCCCCGGTCGACACCGCGTGGATTCCGGCTGCGGCCGATGGCCGGGTCGAACGCATCGAGCTGCGGCCTGGAGCGCAGGTCGATCCCGAGGCCGTCATCCTGCAGCTGCGCAATCCGACTCTCGAGCAGGAAGTGCTCGACGCGCGCCTGCAGCTGCAGGGGGCCGAAGCCAAGCTGACCCGTGCCGACGCCGACGCCACGGTGGCCCTGCTCGCCCAGGAGGCGCTGGTGGCGCGCACCGAGTCCGATTTCGAGGACGCACGCAGCGACGCCGAGGCCGACAACGCGCTGCTCGGTGACGGTCTCGTCTCCGAGTTGCAGCATCGCCGCTCGGCGGCACGGGTCAAGGCGCTGCAAACCCAGGTCGCGGCCGAGCGCAAGCGGCTCGACGTCGGTGGACGGATGCGCCCGTCGCAACTGGCCGAGCAGCAGGCCGAGGTCTCGCGCATGCGGGCGCTGCTGGCGTTGCGCCAGGGCCAGCTCGATCAGCTCCGGGTACGGGCCGGCATGCGTGGGGTCCTGCAGGCGGTGCCGGTCGAGGTCGGCAGCCAGGTCACCGCTGGCACCAACGTCGCACGAGTCGCCGACCCGACACAGCTCAAGGCGCAGGTGCGGGTCCCCGAGACCCAGGTGCGCGACGTCCAGATCGGCCAGGTCGCACGCGTCGACACCCGCAACGGCATCGCCGAGGGCCGGGTCTCGCGGGTCGACCCCGCCGCCGTCAGCGGCACCGTGCTGGTCGACATCACCTTCGTCGATCCCCTGCCGCGCGGCGCCCGGCCCGATCTGTCGGTGGACGGCATCATCGAGATCGAGCGGCTCGCCAGCGTCCTGTACATGGCGCGCCCGTCCAATGGCCAGGAGGGCGGCACGATCAGCGTGTTCAAGACCAGTGCGGACGGCATGGCGCAGCGCACCCAGGTGCGGCTCGGCAAGGGCTCGGTCCGCCACATCCAGATTCTCGACGGCCTGCGCGAAGGTGAGCGGGTCGTGCTCTCGGACATGTCCTCCTGGGATCAGGTGGACCGTCTGCACATCAAGTAGCGTACCTGCTTCCGGAGAGACCGCACCATGAGCCATCCCCTGATCCGACTCGAAGGCATCCGCAAGGTCTTCGCCGGCGACGAGATCGAGACCCACGCGCTGGACGGTATCCACCTGACCATCGACTACGCCGAGTACGTGGCGATTGCCGGTCCGTCCGGGTGCGGCAAGTCGACGATGCTGTCGATTCTCGGCCTGCTCGACACGCCGAGTGACGGCAAGTACTGGTTGAACAACCGTCCGGTCGAGAGCCTGTCGGTGGCCGAGCGGGCCCGCACCCGCAACCGCGAGATCGGATTCATCTTCCAGAGTTTCAACCTGATTGGCGACCTGAGCGTCTACGAGAACGTCGAGTTGCCGCTCACGTACATGGGCATGTCCGGCGCCGAACGGCGCACGCGCGTCGAACAGGCGCTCGAGCGGGTCGGCATGGGGCATCGTGCCCGTCACCTGCCGGGCCAGCTGTCGGGTGGTCAGCAGCAGCGCGTGGCGGTGGCGCGCGCTGTCGTCACGCAGCCGTCGATCCTGCTGGCCGACGAGCCGACCGGCAATCTCGACTCGCACAACGGCGAGATCGTCATGCAGTTGCTGCGCGAACTGCACCAGGACGGCGCGACCATCTGCATGGTGACGCACGACCCGCGCTACGTGCAGCACGCCACCCGCACCGTGCACCTGTTCGATGGCCGCATCGTGCTCGAGGATCACCTGCCGCAGGGCGAACCGGCGGCGCTTGGCGTGGTGGCACAGGACCGGTAGACTGCGTCGCACTCGCGCCCCTCCATGCCCGTGTCTCCCGCACCGCCCGCACCGGCCCGCGTGCTGGTCGCCGACGACCAGGCCGATGTCGTCGAGGCGGTCCGGCTGCTGCTCAAGCTCGAAGGCTATCGGGTCGACGGCGTCGGCTCGCCGGGCGCGGTCCTGGCCGCGGTCGAGCACGGCGACCACGACGTTGCGCTGATTGACTTGAACTACGCCCGCGACACCACCTCCGGCACCGAGGGCCTCGACCTGTTGTCGCAGCTGCGGCGCATCGACGACACCTTGCCGGTGGTGGTCATGACCGCGTGGGGCACGGTCGACCTCGCGGTCGACGCGATGCGTCGCGGCGCCGGCGACTTCGTGCAGAAACCATGGGAGAACGCGCGGCTGCTGGCGGTGCTGCGCACCCAGGTCGAGCTCGGCCGGGCCTTGCGCCGCAGCCGCCGCCTCGAGGCCGAGAACGCGTTGCTGCGCCCGCGCGGCACTGGCGCACTGGTCGCGCGGGCGGCCTCGATGCAGCCCGTCCTGCAGGTGCTGGCCCGAGTGGGCCCGTCCGACGCCAACGTGCTGATCACCGGCGAGAACGGCACCGGCAAGACGCTGTTGGCCCAGGCGCTGCACGACGCCTCGCCGCGTGCCGCGGCGGCCTTCGTCTCGGTCAACGCCGGCGGCGTCTCGGAGACGCTGGTCGACAGCGAATTGTTTGGCCACGAGCGGGGCGCCTTCACCGACGCCCGCAGCGAGCGGCTCGGACGTTTCGAAGTCGCGGACGGCGGCACCCTGTTCCTCGACGAGATCGCCAACGTACCGGCCAGCATCCAGGCGCGGCTGCTGCGCGTGCTGGAAACGCGGGAGTTCGAGCGGCTCGGCTCGTCGCGGACCCGCCGCACCGACGTCCGGCTGATCTCGGCCACCAACGCCGACCTGCACACCGAGGTCGAGAGCGGGCGCTTCCGCCGCGATCTGCTGTTCCGCCTCAACACCGTCGAAGTGCATATGCCGCCGCTGCGTGATCGGCGTGAGGACATCCCGGAGCTGGCCGCGTTGTTTCTCGAGCGTCATGCGCGGCGCTATCGCAAGCCGCTCGATGGGTTCCAGCCGGCGGCGCTGCAGGCGATGCTCGACCACCCCTGGCCAGGCAACATCCGCGAACTCGATCACGCCGTCGAGCGCGCGGTCCTGATGAGCGACGGCCCGCGGATTGCGCCGGAGACCCTCGCGTTGCGGCCATCACGGGACGGCGGCGGCCGCGTCGAGGACATGAGCCTGGAAGACGTCGAGGCGTTCCTGATCCGCAAGGCGCTCGACCGCTACGGGCGCAACGTCACCGCCGCGGCGCAAGCACTCGGCTTGAGCCGCAGCGCGATGTATCGTCGGCTGCAGCGCTACGGGCTCTGATCGACGATGCGTCACGACCTGCGCGTCACCGTGCGGGCGGCGATGATCCTGCTGCCGGTGGTGGTCGTCGCCGCGGCCGGGCTGTGGGCCATGCCAAGCTCGCTGACGGTCCGGGTCACACTGATCACTGCCGTGCTGCTCTGGTCCGGCTACGGCCTGCTCGGCTTGCAGGCCTACGTCATGGCGCCGTTGCGCACCGCGGCCGGGCTGCTCCAGGGCCTGCGCGAGGGCAACTACTCGGTGCGCGCTCGCGGCGGCGAAGGGCGAGACGGGCTCGGTCAACTGCTCGGAGAAGTGAACGCCCTGGCCGATTGGCTGCAGCGCCAGCGGCTGACCGAGGTCGAGGCCAATGCGCTGCTGATCACCGTGATGGCCGAACTCGATGCTGCGGTGCTGGCCTTCGACGGGCGTCGGGCGCTGCAGTTGGCCAACCCGGCCGCCGCCCGGCTGTTCGGTCGGCCAGTCGCCAGCCTGCTCGGGCAGTCGGCCGAGGCACTCGGCTGCGCGGCGTTGCTCGAGCCGCTACCAGCCCGCCTGGTCAGCCTCGACTTCCCCAGTGTCTCGGGTCGCTGGGAGGTACGGCACTCGTCGTTTCGTCAGGACGGCCTGTCTCATGACCTGGTGGTGCTCAACGAGGTCAGCCGGGCGCTGCGCGAGGAAGAACGGCAGGCGTGGCGTCGCCTGATTCGCGTGCTCAGTCACGAGTTGAACAACTCGTTGACGCCGATCACGAGCATTGCCAACAGCCTGGCGCAGTTCGTCGACCGCGGCCCGCTCGACGACAGCGTGCGCGCCGACGTGCGCAAGGGCCTGGGTGTGATCGAGATGCGCGCCGACAGTCTGAACCGGTTCCTGCGCGGTTACGCCACGCTGGCCAAGCTGCCGCCGCCAACGATGGGCGCGGTCGACGTCGAGGCGGTGGTGCGTCGGGTGATGGCGTTGGAGGCGTATCCCCGGCTCGAGATCGCTGGCGGACCGCCGTGCCTGATCCGCGCCGACGGCGATCAGATCGAGCAGTTGCTGATCAACCTGGTCCGCAATGGCGTCGATGCTGCCCGGCCGATCGACGGACGGGTGGTGGTGGCGTGGGACCTCGACGAGGAGAGTGAGGTGGTCGAGATCCGGGTGCTCGACGAGGGCGCCGGCGTGCAGGTCGGCGCCGACGTCTTCGTGCCGTTCTTCACCACCAAGTTGGGCGGGACCGGCATCGGCCTGGCGCTGTGCCGTCAGATCGCCGATGCCCACAGCGGTCAGGTCGCGCTGGAAAACCGCAAGGATCGCGCCGGATGTCTGGCCCGTGTCCGCCTGCCGACCGCGGCGGCGCGCCCGCCCCCGCGGAACTGAATCGGCGACGCTCGCGGCCAGTGATCGGCGGTGGACTCCGCCGGACAAGTCCGGCGGCTACAAGT
>JACDAO010000649.1 GCA_013695405.1 Acidobacteriota bacterium
CGCGCGCACGGCCCCGCGACATCCGCCGGCCGCGGCCCCGCACGACGAGGCGGCCCCGGTCCGGAGCGTGTGGCGACGACTCCCGCTGGCCCGTGGCGTGGAACTGCACGTCCAGGGGACGGTCGACCTGCCCTCCGCTGCCGCATTGCGCGAGCTCTCCGAATGGTGCCGCCGGCATCTGCAGGGGCTGCTCCTTTTCCCGGACGACCAGGACGAGCCATGCCTCTGACTGCTTACCTCCGATCGGCAGGACTGTTCACCTCACAAGGCACGGCGGCGCAGGTGCCGCTTGTTGGCGTGGCGGTCGACGCGGAGATCACCGGCCTGTGCGCCCGCGTGGCGGTCGCGCATCGCTACGAGAATCGCGAGGCGTTGCCCATCGAGGCGGTGTACGTGTTTCCGCTCGACGAGGGCGCTGCGGTCTGCGGCTTCGAAGCCGTCGTCGACGATGCGGTCATTGTCGGGGAAGTGGTGGAACGCGATCGGGCGTTCGAGCGCTACGACGAAGCGATCGAGCGCGGCGACGGTGCCTTCCTGCTCGACGAGCATCGTCCCGACGTATTCCAGGCGAGCATTGGCAATCTGCCTCCGGGCAAGGCGGTGCTCGTGCGGCTCACGTACGTCACCGAGTTGCTGGCCGACGATGGGCGGGTGCGCTTCACGTTGCCGACGACCATCGCGCCGAAGTACGCACCGGAGGAGGACTGTCGTGGCGTCGGGCAGCCTGATGCCGAAACGCTGAACCCGCCAGTCGATTGGTCAGTGCCTTACGGACTCGACCTCGTCGTGCGCCTTGCCATGCCTGGCGGGATCACTGGCGCGGCATCGCCCTCGCACCCCGTCGCTGTGACGCTGCAGGACGGGCAGGCCGTCGTCACGCTCGCGGCAGCGGAGGCTGCGCTGGACCGAGACTTCGTGCTCACCGTGGATGCGCCGGCGTTGCGACTGCCCTGTGCGTGGGCGGAACGCAGCGACGACGCGACGGCCGTCGCCGTCGGCTTCATTCCGACGTTCGAGGCGCGAACGAGCCCCACTGAGATCATCTTCGTCGTCGACCGTTCCGGCTCGATGCAGGGCGACTCGATTGCCGAGGTGCGCAACGCGCTGCAGCTGTGCCTGCGATCGATGACCGACGGCTGTGCCTTCAACATCGTGGGATTCGGCGACACGTGTGAGGCGTTGTTTCCCGAGAGCCGTCTCTACGATCAGGCCAGCCTCGACGCCGCGACCCGGCATGTCGCACAGCTCGATGCCGACCTCGGCGGCACCGAGCTCAGGCCCGCGCTCGAGTTCGTGCTGATGCAGCCTGCCAAAGCTGGATTGCGGCGCTGTGTGATGTTGCTCACCGACGGTGGAGTGACCAACACGGACCGGGTCATCGGGCTGGCGGCAGCGCACCGTGCCACGGCACGCATCTTCACGCTGGGGATCGGCAGCGCGGCGAGCCAGCACCTCGTGCGCGGGGTCGCCCGCGCCGGTGGTGGCGCAGCTGAGTTCATCCACCCCGGTGAGCGCATCGAAGGTCGTGTGCTGCGTCAGTTCGCGCGGCTGCTGGCACCGGTGATGAACGACGTACGCCTCGAGTGGGTGGATGGCGAGGTGACGAGCGTGCCGTCGGAGGTGCCGGCGGTGTTTGCGGGGCAGCGGCTCCTCGCGTACGGCCTGGTGAGTGGGCGGATGCCGCGCGCCGCACGGCTCACCGCGACGTTGCCCCAGGGCGTGCAGACCTGGGAGGTGCCGATCGTCGACGCGCCGAGCGACGGCGCGGTCGTGTCGACGCTGGTCGCCCGGGCGCGGATCCGTGAGCTCGAGGAGAGTCCTGAATGGACGGCGCAACGCGGCTCGCGTCAGCGTGAGCGGAAGGGGTCGGCGGTGCGCCAGCAGATCATCGACCTGTCGACGCGTCATGGCCTGCTGTCACGCGAGACGTCGTTTGTGGCGGTCGAACGTCGTGCCACGCCGTCGAGCGGCGAGGTGCAGCTGCGCCGCGTGCCGATCCGGCTGGCGCACGGGTGGGGTGGGACGTCAGGGGTCCCGATGATGGCGGCGATGAGCGTTGCCTTGCCCTCGTTGGGCGATGCTTTCGGGGGGGTTGGCCTGTCGGAGGACGAGGCCAGCCTGCAGGACGTCCACCTGGATCAGCTCCAGCTGCGCCTGTCGCACGGTGCCCCGAGGGGCCTCGACGGTGGAGGTGTGATCCGATGGGCCTCGCGTGCGCTCGGCCCGCGGTTGTTCGGCGGCGGCCGCCCGGCCGCGCTCGACAGCCTCGTTGCGCTGCAGGCGGCCGATGGCGCGTGGCAGCTCACGCGCGATTTCGCGGCAGCCATCGCACAGGACCTGCGTGTGCTCGAGGCCAGCCTGCCGGACGCACCAGGCGATAGGCAACGTGCGTGGGCCACGGCGCTTGCCCTGGTATGGCTGGAGTTGTTCGCGCCAGCCTCGCAGCAGGAATGGCAGCTGCTGGCCGACAAGGCGCACGAGTGGCTGGCGCAGCAGCCGCCGCCGGCGGGTGCGGCGTGGTTGGTCTTGGCCCGTCAACGTCTGACGAGTGCGTAGGGTGCACACGATCGGCTTCGATCCCGGTCAGGGCCGCGCGTCGGTCCGCACCGGCTGCAGGCGCTCAGCGCGGTACCCGCCGCGCCGCCGATCGTTCAGGTACATCGTGCCGAACACCGCCACCAGCACGCGAGGCGCATCCTCGAGCCGAATCCCCGTGGCATTGACCGCCTTGGCGATCTGCACCTTGTCGTGCAGGGTCGCGCTCATCAACCGCCGGTGATAGCGTATGACCGGGCATTGACCGGTGGTGAAGAAGTGGGACTG
>JACDAO010000674.1 GCA_013695405.1 Acidobacteriota bacterium
CCGCTGAACCACTCGACGTGGTCTGGCACGCGGCGTTGGTCGTGGGTGCCGACGCCGATGGCACGGGCCGGCCGCGTCGAGACCAGCGCATCCCAGCGTTCGAGCATCGCCGCCGACGCCTTGCCCGCGGCCACCAGCGTGTAGCAGTCGGCCGGGGCGATCGACAGCGCCCCACCCTGCAGCGCTTCGCGCAGCAGCGCCGACCCCGACACCGCGTCCAGCGCCGACGCAATCAACGCCGAGAGGTCGTCCTGTGCGCCGGCCGGCAGTGTCAGTGGAAGAAGCGGTCGTCCACCCATGCCCGCTGGGCCGTGACGTGGCTGAACTGATTCAGGATGCCGCTCACCACCTGGTCGGCGGTACCCTGCCGGCACAGCACCTCGAGCTGAGCCATGACCTTGCCGAGCGCAGTCTCGACCGAGGTGACGGTGTGATCGGAGTAGCAATCGCGCTGGCTCTCCAGCCGATGGTGGCAGCGCTGGAGTTCCTCGCGGTAGAACTCCGCGAGCAGAGACACACGAGGCAGATGTTCCACAGAGGTCAGTGATGTGTGTCGGGAGCGACCATCTCACTGTAACGACGCTTCACGTCTAGTGTCAACGGGCTACCTCGCGCGAGGCCAGCCACCCCGCGGCTGCGCCCGCGAGCAGCGTGCCGGCCACAAGCGTAAGCAACTGCTGCCACGTGAGGAATGGCACGTCCGGCAGCTCCAGCGCCGCCGCCCACGACGCGCCCGGCCCGCGCCAGATCGACCACATTGCAACTCGCAGCAGCAGTACCGCCACGATCGTCCCGGCCAGCGCCTGCAGCAGGCCCTCGACGACGAACGGACCGCTGACCGCGCGCGACGGCGCGCCGAGCAATCCAAGCACCTCGATCTCATCGCGGCGCGCGTAGTACGACAAGCGCAGCACCGCCGCGACGGCCACGCCCGCCGCCAGCGCCAGCAGCACCGCCAGCGCCGTCGCCAGCCGCTGCGCCACCGCCACCGTCAGCAGCACCCGCGACAGCACCTCGCGGTCGTAGACCACATCGTCGACGCCGGCGGTCGCGCGCAGCGTCGCCACCAGTTGATCCACCGCCGCCTCACTCGCGCCCGGCGCCAGGCGGGCCTCGACGACGGTGCCGAACGGCCGTTCGGGCAGTGAGGTCAGGACGTCGCGCAGGTCCGGGAAGTCGCGCAGGAAGCGCTCGGTTGCACGCTGTGGGTCGAGCACCTCGACCGCGCGCACGACGGACGCCCTGCGGACGGCGGCCTCGACCGCCGCCTGGACGCCGGCGTCGGGCGGCTGATCGAGGTACACCGACAGCTCGGCGGCCTCGGTCATCCGGCTGGTCACGTCCCGCAGTTGCGACGAGCCGACCAGTGCCGCCGCGAGCACGAACACCGCGCCGGCGAGCAACGCGGTCGACAACGAGGCCACGCGCCAACGCCGCCGCAGCGACAGCCATGCCTCGCCGAAACAGTACTGGAGAAAGCCGACGGCGTGAGCCTCCTCGTGGCGCAACGCACTCATGGCCGGCCCCCGTCGCCGACGACCTGGCCGTGCTGCAGATGGACCACCCGCCGGTTGACGTAGGCGATCAGTTCGAGGTCGTGCGTGGCCATCAGCACGGTGGTGCCGCCGGCATTGATGGCGCGGAAGGTCTCCATCACCTCGAGCGACAAGGCCCGATCGAGGTTGCCGGTCGGTTCGTCGGCCAGCAGCAACACCGGCTGGTTCATCAGGGCGCGGGCAATCGCCACGCGCTGTTGTTCCCCGCCGGACAGTTGCAGCGGATACGCGTCCATTCGGTGCTGCAGACCGACCTGTTGCAGCAGGCCCGACGCCCGGCGCCACTGCTGCGAACGCGGCACGCCCATCACTCGCGCCACGGTCGCGACGTTCTCGAACACGGTGCGATCGGCCAGCAGCCTGAAGTCCTGGAAGACGAAGCCGACGGTGCGGCGGTAGGTCTGTCGCGCGTCGCGCCCGAGCGTCGCCAGGTCCAGGTCGCCAACCCGCACCCGCCCTGCCGAGGCGACCTCCTCGCGCAGCAGCAGTCGCAGCAGGGTCGACTTGCCGGCGCCGCTCGGCCCCGACAGGCAGACGAACTCGCCCTTGCCAATCGTCAAGGTGACATCGCGCAGCGCATCGGCGCCGTCCCCATACGACTTGCTGACCGATTCGAGCGCAATCACAAGGCTGGTTCTCCAGGGCGACGCCCTGCCTGCGTGTGGTGCAGCACGACGCGCACCTTGCCGAACCCGGCCGCCACGTCGATTCGCACCGGCAGCCGACGGGCGTCTGCGGTCATCCACACGTCGATCACCGGCGGCGCCCGGCGCTGCACCCGCTGCGTCAGGCTCGGCCGCATCCGCCAGGTGGCGACGTCCCGGCCCTGCCAGGCGATCGTCTCGGCCACCAGAGGCCCGGACTTCAGGGTCAGGTTGCGCCCCATGTCGTTGACCGGCACGGCGAACTCCGCGCCGACCGCCCATGCCAGTGTGCGCATCAGCAGGAATGCCGACAACGGATCCCGCGCGTCAGCCGGCGCTCGAAAGCCGGGCGCGTCGTCGGCACCTGCCGCCTCCGGACTGACCAGGCGGACCAGTCCTCCTGCGGCGTCATACCAGGCGGACTGATCGACCTGCCGCCGCCCCTCGCGAATCTGGCGCAGGTGAAGCACCGGCCGGAACTGGTCGTCGACCCAGGTGCGGAACACGTCGCGCGCCTCGAAGAAGTGCGCCACCCAGGGGGCGGTCTGCAAGGTCACGCTGCTCTCGTAGCGAATGCGATCGCGGGAGGCCGCATCGAGCCATGCCGGCAGTCGGGGATCGGCGCCGCCGGACGCGGCGATGGCGATGGTCACCGTGCCGGCGGCCAGTTGCGCCCCGGCGCCATCCCAGAAGAC
>JACDAO010000686.1 GCA_013695405.1 Acidobacteriota bacterium
GTGTGGGATCGAGCGGCCGGGCCATCAGGCGGCGCCCCTGCAGATATAAAAGGTGACCAGCCGCGAACCGCGCCCACAGCGTATCGACGTCAACGAGGCGCCGCACCTGGGGAGCATCGAGCGACGCGATGTACACGCCCGGCCCGCCGAGCATCGCGGCGATGAAGTGCACGCCGTCGGGTAAGAAACTTGGAGTGACCAGGAAGCCTTGGCCCGGCGTCGTCGCGTCCGCGCGTATGGGCGAGGGTGTGCCCCCAGTGTCACTGAGCTGCTGAAAGGCGCCCTGCCAACTGGGCGCGAACAGGATGGTGCCAGGCTTCCATGCGCCTCCCGTCCCACCCCGGGCTGCTGCAAGCACTTGCGCGGCGCCCCCCGTCAGCGCGACCCGCTTGAGCGACCCGTCGGCGAAGAAGGCGAGGTTACGGCCGTCGGGCGCCCAGAACGGAAAGTCGGCTCCGTCCGTGCCCGGCAACACCACCGTCTGCTCCGTGCGTAAGTCATTGACGAACAGTTGACGCCGGCCATTCCTCAGCGCGGCGTACGCGATGCGGCGCCCGTCGGGTGAGAGCTCGGGCACGTCGAATTGCTGCAGCCGAGCGTCCTCGAGCAGGACACGGAATCGGAGCGGCGAGGGGCTTGTGCCTCGAGGCACGGGCCGGACCAGCAGAAGCGTCACGGCGGCCAGCGCGAAGACCGCGGCGACCGCCCACGGAAGCCAATGTCGAGCGCGATGCGCCGAGGGCTCAGCAGGTGGCGTCCCGGCGGCGAGCGGCGAGCGAAGCCACTCCAGATGAAGGTGGACGTCGTGTGCCGATTGCCAGCGGTCGTCGGCAGCCTTCGCCAGGCATCGTTGAATGACATGGTCCAGCCCCCTGGATGCCATCGGAACAAGGGCGGACACCGACGGCGGGTCGATGTCAAGGATCTTCGCGATCACGCTCGCGTGGTTCGTGCCGTCGAACGCCTTCCGCCCGGTGACCATCTCGTGCAACACCGCACCGAGTGCGAAGATGTCGCTCCTGGTGTCTGCCGGTTGGCCCTGCACCTGCTCCGGCGCCATGTACTGCAGGGTGCCAGTCAGGCTTCCTTCTGCCGTGGCGGGGCTCTCGCCCAGCCGCGTCTCGGCGGTCGATCCGTGTCCCGCGAGCGGCTTGGCAAGGCCGAAGTCGAGCACCTTGACGCCGGTTGGCGTCAACATCACGTTGGCCGGCTTCAGGTCCCGGTGAACCACGCCGTGGCGATGCGCGGCGGCTAAACCATCGGCGATCTGACTGCCCACATGGAGCACGTGGGCGATGGGCAACGGACCCTTGCGGAGCCGGTCCAGCAGCGTGTGGCCTTTCAGCAGTTCGAGGACGAGGTAGTCGATGCCCTCGGATTGCCCGACGTCATGGAGCACGCAGACGTGCGGGTGGTCGAGCGCCGAGATGAGTTGCGCTTCGCGGTGGAGCCGTGAGCGCTGCTGCGGGTCCGCGGCGACGGTCGGGGGCAGGACCTTGACTGCCACGTCGCGGCCGAGTCGCGTGTCGGTCGCTCGGTACACCTCCCCCATCCCGCCCGCGCCGAGCTGCTCGTGGACCTGGTAGGGGCCAAGCCGAGTGCCTGAGAGCGTGGAAATGGGCAAGTGCGAAATTATACCGATACCGTGTGAACGTTCGAAAGGTAGGTACGATGCGGCACGTCAGCTTTGAGCCTGCCCTCGGCAGCACCGTCCCGTCACGCTCGGCGGCGAGCGATAGCGCGGCGCGCCGGTAGGCCCGGCCACACGCGTGGCCGCACAACACGCTTGCGCTGGCCCGCTGGCCCGCCTCGCCCGGTCCTCTTGGTCGTCACGGGCGCAAGAGCTGGGAAGCGGCCGAGTCAGCCGGCCTGTTCAGCGGGCCAGCAGTCTCACACTCTGCCGGGTGTTCGACGACCATTGAGACAGATCGGCGAGGTGCGTCGGTCGCGGCGGCTACGATCGCAACTCCCGATAGAGCCAGGCGCGCGCCAAGCGCCACTCCCGTTTGACGGTGCGGGCGGAGCGATTTACGACGTGCGCGGTCTCCTCGACGGTGAGGCGGCGAAGAACCGAAGCTCCACGACGCGTGCCTGACCCGCCGCTGGTTGATCAGCAGAAGAT
>JACDAO010000688.1 GCA_013695405.1 Acidobacteriota bacterium
GACGGACCGCCGTCGTTGAGGTTCCCGGCCAGCTCACCGGGCTGGCGCCACAGGCCTGCCTCGTAGCGTTCGTTCTTCGGGCCCGGCGGATAGAACCGGCCAATCGAGTCGCTGATGTGAATCATCACCGGCTTGTCGTACCTGGCCGCCATCGCCCACACGGGATCGAGGCGGGGGTCGTCGGCCTGGATGAACGTGCCGTCCGGGTTCTTCGCGCCCTGCCCCAGCTGTTTGGACACCTTCATGCCCTGCGCGCCGGCCTTGAAGGCGCGCTCCATCTCCGCGGCGAACTTCTCCGACCAGCCTGGCTCGTTGATGCCCTCCGCGCTGAAGGTGATGAAGTTGACGACCCGATCGCGGTACGCCTCGCCGGCCTCGAGCGATTGGTCGAGTGCCTCCCCCGTGCCGCCGTTGAGGTTGACGATCGCGCCCATGCCAATCTCGTCCAGCAGCTTGACGAAGCTCGCGTAGGCCTCCGGCGTCGTCAACTCCCGTCCGTGCACGTGAAAGTCGATGGCCGGGAACTTCGCCCGGACGATGTAAGTGCGCGGCAGGCGCAGCAATGTCAAGGGCATCGGCGGCACGTCGGGCCCACTGGTGACCCACCCCGCGGGCGGAGCGACTGTCTCCATGCTGGGCAGGTCCGGGATCCACGTGTCGCCCTCCTTGACCGTCGCCGGTGGCTTGGGCTCGAGCGGAGGGTCGGCGCTCGGCGCGGTTCCCGCCCATCCCTGCGGACCCTCACTGGCGGGCCCGGCCGCAGCGACAGGCGGCTGCGCGTTCGAGGCCGCGGCGGGTGGCGAGTCGGGCGTGCCGCACCCCGCCACGAACGCTGAGGCCGCGAGGAACAGGACAATGGACGGCCGACGAGGCATGGTTAATCGGTCCGCCCGTTCGAGATCTGCGGGACGACAAACGGCTCGCGGGTCTCGGTACGGGCAAACATCGCCGTCGCCTCGGCGTCGCCCTTGCACGTGTAGCTGACCGGGTCGAAGTACAGCGTGCGCCCCGTCCGGTACGAGATGTTGGCCAGGTGGATCAACGTCGTGGAAATTGCGCCTTCCTCGATCTCGGCGAGCTGGTCCTCGCGCTTGCGGCTGCGCACCACGTCGATGAAGTTGACGAAGCCGCCGACGCCCGCCCCGGCCTGTGAGACCGGTCCGGCCTCCTGGCCCTGTCCCATGAAGGTTTTCCAGCCGGTACGGCCGGTCGCAAGATAGCCCTTCGACCCGTACCAGATGTTGCCGACGGTCTCGGGGCGGCCCGCGGCGCCACCGGCCTGCGCGTCGGACCGATCGCCAATGCCCGCCTCGTTGTTGCTGATCCAGTGGCGCACGTCGAAGACGAGCATCTTCTTGGCGCCGCCGTCCTCGAACTCGAACGTGGCGGTCTGGGTGTTGGGCGTCTCCTGGTCATCGTCGAACATGAAGTGCCCACCCATCGAGCTGATCTTCGTGGGGTAGCGAACGCCCATCACCCGGCGGGCCGCGTGAAGCTGGTGGGCGCCCTGATTGCCGAGGTCACCGTTGCCGTAGGCCCACTGCCAGTGCCAGTTGTAGTGGAAGCGATTGCGCGTGAACGGCCGGGCAGGCGCGGGGCCGGTCCACAGGTCGTAGTCGACGCCGGCCGGTACCGGCTCCTCGGGGGTGCGACCAATCGTGTCGCGCCACTTGAAGCAGAGCCCGCGGGCCATGTAGACGTCGCCGATGACCCCGTCCTTGATGCGCTCCCGCGCTTCGTGATGCGACGCGGTCGCGCCAGTGCCGTCCTGCACGATCCGATCGTACTTGCGGGCCGCAGCGATGATCTGCTGCGCTTCGAACATGTTGTAGGAGCACGGCTTCTCGACCAGCACGTCCTTGCCGGCCTGACAGGCCCAGATCGTCTGCAGCGTGTGATGGAAGTTGGGGGTAGCGATGGACACCGCGTCGATGCTCTTGTCCTCGAGCAGCTTGCGGAAGTCGGAATAGGTCACCGGCCGCTTCTTGCCGGCCTTCTCAACCGTCTGGCAGCCCCGCTCGAGGACGGTCGCGTCGACGTCGCAGAGCGCGGCGATCTCGACGTTCGGCATCTTCAGGTAGGCGTCGATGTGCGCTTTGCCGCGGCCGTTGAACCCGACGACCGCCACGCGGACGCTGTTGTTCGGACTGGTCTGTGCACCGGCGCTCGCCCGCAAGACCGTGGGCAGCGCGACCGAACTGAACAGAAAGTGCCTGCGATTGACTGCGTGCATGATGTCTCCTTCGACCGGACACGTCCGGCCGCTACGCCCTACCAGTCGCCTTCGCCTTGCGCCAGCGCCTCACTCGTCCGACGAGGTGCCACTTGCCTGCGCGTATGCCTTGTACAACTCGGAAATCTTGTCGCTGGACCAACCCGGGTGGATGACCACGCGATAGCGGAACCGAACGCGTTGTCCGGGCTCGATGGTCAGGCCGCCGTTCTGTGTCTTGTCGTTCAGGTAGTCGCGCACACCGAACGGGTTGATCGAGTGCAGGCCGTAGCCCCGCGAGTGCCAGTAGGTCGGGTGCCGCGGGTTGGCCGGGTGATCCATCATCACGATGCCGACCGCCTCGTTGCCAATCCGACCCGAGTAGTCGACCCACTCCGAGCGCTTGCCCCAGACGTTGGCTTCGCCGACGCCTCCCTGGGCGTTCTTGAGCGTCCCGGTCCGCGTCGGCGCGCCCGGCTTGGCGGCGGCGGGCACCTGCTCGAGCGCGGTCGCCATGCGCAGCGCGAACGTGCCTTCCTTGGTGTCACGGAACTCCGCCCGCTCGATCGCGAGCAGGTCGAGGTCCACATCGATGATGCGAACCTCCGGGTGCGCGTGGAAGGTCATCTTCCGGGTCTCGGTCAGCAGCGGCTGACCATCCGGCTTGAGCCAGCTCAGGACGGCATCGATGGTGCCGGTCGTCTTGCCGCTCTTGACGGCGACCGGACCCTTGGGGACGATCCGCCCGAGGGTCTGGGCCGTCGCGGCCGGACCGCTGGCCACCGGCAGGTTGCGCGACTCGGCGCCCGGCGATGCGGCGGCGGCCGCCGGTGCCCGCTTGACGTTCTGGATCGCCCAGAAGTTGAGTCCGTTCACGTCGCCATGGCCATAGAACAGGCCCGCGTGATGGGGGTGATCGACGGTCTCGCCGGGCACCTGCCCGGCCGGAAACGAGCGGTTCACCACCGTGCCGGACGCGGCCCGCAACGGGTGGAGGTATACGCGGTTGAGGGACTCGCCGCCGGTGTGGAAGGTCGTGAACGGCTTGCCATCGATCTCGACCGCGACCTGGTCGGCCTTCTGCGTGATCGTGACCTGGGCCGCCGCCGGGAGCGCGAGGCTGCTTGCAAGCGCAGCGGCGATCGCGAGTTGTTTCAAGGCCAATCGACGAACAGGAACGTGCATCATGCGTGCCTCCACGAGAGTGCCGTCAGAAGCCGAATCGGAGGCCGAGCCGGACCTGCCGCTCGGAACCGGCGAAGGTGCTGGTGATCTCGCCAAAACCGTTCAGGTTGCGGATCGTGCCGTCGG
>JACDAO010000699.1 GCA_013695405.1 Acidobacteriota bacterium
ACTCGGTCTCGGGGCGGGGAATCAACACCGCCGGCGAGACCAGGAACCCGCGGCCATAGAACTCGCGCGCGCCGGTGATGTAGGCGATCGGCTCGTGGCGGGCGCGTCGGTCGACCAGGCCCCGATACGTGTGCAGGAACTCTGGCGACGCGGCCGACTGGGCGCCGGTCAGCCAGGTGGCGCGGTCCCAGCCGAGCGCGTGCCGTGCCAGCAGTTCGGCGTCCATGCGCGCCCCGGGGTCGCGATGACCGGCCCCGAGCAGGCGGACCCGCGCCTCGTTGGCAGCGCTGCCGACCGAGCCGTGAGCCACCGGCGCGGTCAGGCGTCCACCGGTTCGGAGCGGCTCGCGTCCCTGAGCAGTTCCGAGCGATAGAACGTGGTCACCTGGTCGACCAGGTCGTGCAGGTCGCCGTCGAGCACCGAGGCAAGCTGGTGCGTGGTGAAGTTCACCCGGTGGTCGGTGATTCGGCTCTGCGGGAAGTTGTAGGTACGAATCTTCTCGGAGCGCTCGCCGGTGCCGACCTGGCTCTTGCGGTCCTTGGCAATCGCATCCTGCTGCTTGCGCAGTTCCATCTCGTACAGGCGCGACCGCAACACCTTCATCGCCTTCGCCCGATTCTTGATCTGCGATTTCTCGTCCTGCTGCGAGACCACGGTGCCGGTCGGGATGTGGGTGATCCGCACCGCCGAATATGTGGTGTTGACGCTCTGACCACCAGGACCGCTCGAGCAGAAGGTGTCGATCCGCAGGTCCTTGTCGGCGATCTGCACGTCGACCTCTTCGGCTTCCGGGAGCACGGCGACGGTGGCCGTCGAGGTGTGGATGCGTCCGCTCGCCTCGGTCGCGGGGACGCGCTGGACGCGGTGGACGCCGCTCTCGTACTTGAGATGGCTGTAGACCTGCCGGCCTTCGATGGTGGCGATCGCTTCCTTGAGCCCGCCGGCATCGGCGTCGCTCATCGACATCACCTCGAACTTCCAGCCCTGTCGCTCGGCAAACCGGGCGTACATCCTGAACAGCTCGGCCGCGAACAGCGCGGCTTCCTCACCACCGGTGCCGCCGCGAATCTCGAGCACGACGTTCTTGGCATCGAGCGGATCTTTCGGGATCAGCAGCAGCTTGATCGCCTCGAGGCGGGACGCGTGCCGGGGCTCGAGATCGGCTAGCTCCTCACGCGCCAGTGCCGACATCTCGCCGTCACCGCTGGCGGCCAGCTCCCGGGCCTGCCCCAGCTGCTCCTCGAGCGACTTGAGCGCACGATAGGCGTCGACCAGTTCCTGCAGTTCCGACAGCGTCTTGGTGTGGGTCTTGTACGCCTGCGGGTCGGCTTGAACCGCCGGGTCGGCAATCAGGCCCATCAGGTAGTCGTACTGGGCCTCGACGGAGGCCAACTTGTCCAGCATGTTCAGCCTCCCGAAACCGGTGGCAGGAACGCCACTTCGTCGCCGTCCTGCACGGGCGACGACATCGGGGCGTACTGCGCGTTGACCGCGCACGTCAGGCTCGGCCCGTACGGCGTCAACGCCGGCCAGTGGTCTCGCAGGTCACGCCAGACCGCATCGACAGTGGCCGCAGCCTCGATTGGCCGCGACAGCTCACCGGCGCCGACGATCTCGCGAAGCCCGGCAAACAGCAGCACGGTCACGGGCATGTCCGGCTCCACGCGTCGGCCAGTGGCTCCGGCGCATCCGGATCGACCGTCGCGCCCTCGACCCAGGACGCGCCGTCGACCAACACTTCCCGCTTCCAGACCGGCGTGATCTGCTTGATGCGCTCGATCGCGAACCGCGATACCGCGTAGGCCTCACCGCGATGCGCCGCCACCGCCGCGATCACCACCGACGGCTCGCCGACCTCGAGCGTGCCGATGCGATGGTGGATGCACAGCACCGCGTCAGCGACCCGCACTCCCGCTTCGGCGGCGATCCGTTCGAAAGAGGCTACCGCCAAGGGGGTGTATGCCTCGTAGGTGAGCGCACGGACCTCCTGACCCTGGTGCCGCCCGCGAACCACGCCGACGAACAGGATCACAGCGCCCGGGCCTTCGATGTTGCGGTCGCGTGCCAGCAGGTCGTGCAGCTGCTGCGCGGTGGCAAGAAGCGCCGCAACGTCCAACGGCTCTGCGGTGATCGCGAAACGGGGCGCCAACGGGACATTATAGCTGGGGGAACGCCGTCAGCGTGGTTCCGGGTGGTCGGCTTGCCAGAAGTGCGCGACCGGGCCGGCGCCGTGGCCGAGCCCGGGGGCATGTCGGATCGCGCCGTCGAGGTAGCGGCGGGCGCGGAGGAAGGCCTCCGGCAGGGTCTGGCCGCGGGCCAGCCACGCGGCGATTGCGGCGGCGAAGGTGCAACCGGTGCCATGGGTGTGCCGGGTGGCGTGACGCTCGCCGCGCGCCTCGGTCACCGAGTCGCCTTCGAACAGCAGATCGACGATATCCGCCGTGTCGAGATGCCCGCCCTTGACGATCACCGCACGCACGCCGAGATCCAGCAGGCGCCGCGCCGCCTCGCGGGCGTCGGCTTCGGTTCGCACGGGATGGCCGGTGAGCGCCTCGGCCTCCGGCGCATTCGGCGTGATCACCGTCGCCAGCGGCAACAACCGCCGCACCATCGTCTGCACCGCATCGTCGGTCAGCAGGCGATGCCGGCTCTTGGAGACCATCACCGGGTCGACCACCAGCGGGCCAGCGTGCCAATCCGCCAGCACCCCGGCCACCGCGTCGACGATCTCCGACGAGGCCAGCATGCCGGTCTTGATCGCGGCAACGCCCAGGTCGTCGAGCACGGCTTCGATCTGCGCGACGATGATCGGGACGGGGACGGGGTGGACGGCGTGCACGCCGACGGTGTTCTGGGCGGTGATGGCCGTCACCGCGCTGGTGCCGAAGACCCCGAGCGCCTCGAACGTCTTGAGATCGGCCTGGATGCCGGCGCCGCCGCCGGAGTCGCTCCCCGCGATTGTCAGTGCCGTCGGCATGCCGTAAGATCCGCCCCATGTACGCCGCCAGCCGGACCCCGCTCGGCCTGATTGCCGGATCCACCCTGTTCGACGTGGTCTCGCATCGGCAGGCCACGTGGCTGCTGCGGGTGGCCGCCGTGACGGCGGCCACCGCGGCCACGGCGCTGGCCGCGCAGGTCAGCATACCGTTCCAGCCGGTCCCGTTCACGCTGCAGCCGATGGTGGTGCTGCTGACCGCCGCCGCGCTGGGCTCGCGCCTGGGTGCGTCCGCGCAGGTGCTGTACCTGCTGCTGGGGGTCGCGGGCCTGCCGGTGTTCGCGGCGTCGCCATTCCTCGCGCCCGGCCTCGGTCGGCTCCTCGGCCCGACCGGCGGCTTCCTGCTCGCCTACCCGGCGGCGGCGTTCGTCACCGGACTACTTGCGGAACGGCGCTTCGATCGACGCTACGCCACGTCGCTGGTGGCGATGCTGACCGGTCTGGCGATCGTCTATGTGGGCGGGATCGCCGGCGTGGCCCTGGCTCCGCCGTCACCGGGCCTGGCCGCCGCGCTGACCGTCGCTGGCCCGTTCCTGGTTGCCGACCTGCTCAAGCTCGTACTCGCCGCCGGCGTCCTGCCGTCACTGTGGCGGCTGCTGGCCAGGACCAGTTAGTCGCAGATCGCCGAGTCGAGACCGGGTGTCGCGGGCGCGGCTAGCGCGTGAAGATCAGCAGGTACTGGTACGGCAGGAACTGCTCCTGACGGACGAAGCGCAGGCCGGCGGCCTCCGCCGCGCGGATCACGTGAGATGGAGGCATGCGCTCTTCGGCCGACGGCCCGGGCCCGCCGCCATCCTGCCGGTATTCGACGATGCCGAGGCGGCCGTTGGGCTTGAGCGCGGCCTTGACGTGCGTCAGCAGCGACTGGCGCGCTTCCACTTCATGGAAGGTGTCGACCATCAGGGCGGCGTCGAGCTTGTCCTGGGGCAGGGCAGGGTGATCGGCGGCGCCCAGCACCGTCGACACGTTGTGCAGACCTTCGCGCTGGACGCGTCGCTGGATCGCCTCAATCATCTGCGGCTGGATGTCTTCGGCGTAGACCACGCCGTTCGGGCCGACCCGCTTGGCGAGGCGGACCGTGAACCAGCCACCGCCGGCCCCCAGATCGGCGACCACCGATCCGTCGCCGATGCCGAGTGCGTCCATGATCAGCTCGGGACGCTGCCAGGCTTCGCGGTCTGGCCCTTCCAGCATGCCGAGTTCCTGGGGCTGGAACAGGCGGCCGTGGCCACGCTGCGGCGACGCCGGCGAAGGCTCGGTTCGCGTCCCCTGCGAGGGCTGCCCGCCCCGCGAACCCTGCGCGCCCGCCGAGGCGGCGATCAGCAGCAGCGCCGTGGCGAGAGGCAGGGTGCGCGGGTGTGGGCGCAGCATCTTCGCTCCGTCGGTTGACGGGTCAGCGTTCGATCACCAGTGGATCAGTC
>JACDAO010000722.1 GCA_013695405.1 Acidobacteriota bacterium
TGCTCTCGGGGCCGGCGCTCGAGCGGATCGAGCAGTCGGCGCTGGAGACGCTGGTCGTGACCAACACGATCCCGTTGAGCGACGCCTGTTCGCAGTCGTCCAAGATCGTCTGCCTGTCGGTGGCGCGGCTGCTCGGCCAGGCGATTCGCAGCATCCACGAGGAGACGTCGGTCTCGTCGTTGTTCGTATAGGCGCCGGATTCAGCGCAGGCGCCGGAACCGGGCGTAGGCGCCGGACTTGGCGTAGGCGCCGGACTTGTCCGGCGCGAGGAGCAAGAGATTCGAATGGAAGCGACACTCGAGGCGGTCACACGACAGACCCGCGGCAAGAACGAAGCACGTCGGCAGCGCGTGGCGGGCCGGATTCCGGCCGTGGTCTACGGCGGCGGCGATTCCGTGGCGATCACGGTGGATCCCAAGCAACTCTATCGGTTGCTGCACTCGGAAGCCGGCATGAACACGCTGATCAGCCTGCAGCTGGACGGCACGACCACGCCGGTGATCGTCAAGCACTACCTGTTGCAGCCGGTCACGCACCAGCTCCTGCACGCGGATTTCTACCGCGTCAACATGAGCAAGAAGGTGCAGGTCAAGGTGCAGGTGCGGGTGCACGGCGAGCCGCGCGGCGTCAAGCAGCAGGGTGGCGTGCTCGACTTCCTCCACCGTGAGGTCGACGTCGAGAGCCTGCCGGGCGACATCCCCGAGCACATCGACATCGATGTCTCGAACCTGATGATCGGCGACGGCGTCGCGGTGCGAGACGTGTCCGAAGGCAAGGCGTGGGTCGCGCTGAACCCGCCCGAGCAGTTGCTCGTGCACGTGGTGGCGCCCCGCGTCGTGGTCGAGGACACGCCTGCGGTCGTAGCCGAGCCGGAAGTGGCCAAGAAGGGCAAGCCCGAGACCAAGTAACGCGGCGCGGCCGCGCGAGGGGCGCGCGTGAAGCTGGTGGTGGGGCTCGGCAATCCCGGGCCCAGGTATCGGGAGACCTTGCACAACGTCGGCTTCATGACGGTGGATCTGCTGGCCCAGCGCCACGGCGCCACGTTCGAGTCTTCGCCGACCGACGCACTCACCGCACGGGTGCGCGGCGTCGATGGCGGCGCGCTGCTGGTCAAGCCGCTGACGTTCATGAACCGCAGCGGCAGCGCCGTCGGCGACCTGCTCCGGTTTTACAAGCTGCCCGTCGAGGACCTGCTGGTGGTGCTCGACGAGGTCGCCCTGCCCGCCGGTCAGCTGCGGGTGCGGGCATCGGGATCGGCCGGGGGCCACAACGGCCTCAAGTCGATTCTCGGCGTGCTCGGCACGGACCGCGTCGCGCGGCTCCGCATCGGCGTCGGCCGCGGCGATCCGCGGCGCGACCTGGCCGACCACGTGCTGGCCACCATCGAGCCGTCGCTGCGGCCGGTGGTGGACGAGGCGGTGCAGCAGGCCGCCTCCGCCGTCGAGGTGTTCGTGCGCGACGGCATCGCGAAGACCATGCAGGTCTTCAATGCGCCTCCCGAGGGGGGGCGCGACTCCACCTCCTTGCCACCGCGGGAGGAGCCCTGAGCGAGGACCAGCACTTTCAGGTGCCGGTCCGGGTCGAAGGGAACCCCGGTGGCCGTTCAGGCCAGAAGGAGGCCGAATGGCAACACACAAGCAATACGAGCTCGTCTACATCGCGTCACCGGACGCAACCGAGGAGCAGCTCACCGAGCTGCAGACCATCGTCGAGGGCATTGTCACCAAGGCCGAAGGCGTGGTCGACAAAGTCGACGTCTGGGGACGGCGCCGGCTGGCGTACCCGATCGGGCGGTTGAAGGAAGGGCACTACGTCGTGGTGCTGTTCAGCAGCGAGGGCACGCTCGTCAAGGAACTCGATCGCCGGCTGAAGGTCAACGACCTGATCGTCCGCCACCTGATCGTCCGCGTCGACGAGGAACTGCAGAAGGCCGCCCGGGCCAAGAGCCGTCGTGATGCCGAGACCGCACGTCGTCGGGTCGCGCGCGGGCTGCCGCCCGAGCCGACGCCCGAGGAATTGTTGGCCAAGCAGGCGGCACTGGACAGCCGGGACGAGGCGGAGGGCTGAGATGAGCGCTGACAACCAGTATTCGGACGGCGAACGCGGTGGACGCGGCGGACGCGGCGGGCGGGGCGACAAGAAGGAAGGCGCGGCCGGAGGCCGGCGCGGTGGCTTCCGTCGCAAGCGCGTTTGCAAGTTCCGGACGGAGAAGATCGACTACATCGACTACAAGGACATGCGGCTGCTGTCGCAGTTCGTGCCCGAGCGCGGCAAGATCCAGCCGCGGCGGCTGACCGGCACCAGCGCCAAGTACCAGCGCAAGCTGCAGGTGGCCATCAAGCGGGCGCGCTTCCTGGCGTTGATCCCGTACGCCACCGACTGAGGAAGGCAGGCATTCGATGATTGAAATCATTCTCAAGGAAGCCGTCGAGCACCTCGGTGAGCGCGGTGACATCGTCAGGGTCGCGCCCGGCTACGCGCGCAACTACCTGCTGCCGCGCAAACTCGCCCTGGCGGTCACCACCGGCAACAAGAAGCAGATCGAGCACGAGCAGAAGATCGCCGTCGCCCGCGCGTCGGAAGAGCGGGCCGTGGCCCAGGCCCTGGCTACCCGCTTTGCGCAGACCGAGGTCACGATCACCCGTCGTGCCGGCGACAACAACCAGCTGTACGGCTCGGTGACGTCGGCCGACGTGGCCGAAGCGCTGGCCGCGCAGGGGTTCGAGGTCGACAAGCGTCGGATCCAGTTGGGCGACGCCCTCAAGGCGGTCGGCGAACACACCATCGCGGTGCGCCTGCACCGCGATGTGACCGCGCAGGTCAAGGTGATCGTCGCGGCCGAACGCGTCGCCGCGGCGCCGGCGCCCACGACCAGCCAGCCCTGATCCCGCCGGGCAATTCGAGCCCGCCGGGCGATTCGTAGCCGTCGGGCGATTCGTAGCCGTCGGGCGATTCGTAGCCTTCGGACTCGTCCGACGGTCAGCAAGGCCACGGCCGAGACTGCCGGTCACCGCGGGACAAGTCCCGCGGCTACAGTCGTCGAGATCCGGCCAGTCGTCGAGAGTGCAGAATGGGCCCGTCACTGTCAACGGTGACGGGCTCTACGTTTGTCGGTACACTCCTGTACCTCTCCGGCCATGAACG
>JACDAO010000726.1 GCA_013695405.1 Acidobacteriota bacterium
GGGCCAGACCAGCAGGACGATGCCAGAGAAGCCGACCAGCAAACCGCCGACGGTCCGGCGGGTGAGCACCTCACCGCCGGAGAGCAGCGAGTCCAGCCCGACCATCCAGAACGGCGTCGAAGCGACCAGCACCGCAACCAGGCCACTGGCCATGTACTGCTCGGCCCAGACCACCCCGCCGTTGCCGAACCCGAGCATCAAGGTGCCGGTGGTCAGAAAGATCGGCACGGTGCGGACGCTGGGCCACGGCCGTCCTGACAGGCGTAACGCCACTGCCAGCACGATGCCGGCCAGCGTGAATCGGAGCCCGCCGATCAGGAACGGCGGCAAGGTCTCGAGCGCGATCTTGATGCCGAGGTAGGTGGTGCCCCAGACGATGCAAATCGCAGCGAAGGCGCCGTAGGCGCGCTGACGAGTGGTCAATGTCGGCCGCCGAAGCGTGCGGCCGGACTCGTCCGACCGTCGAGGATCACCGCCGGACAAGTCCGGCGGCTACGACCAGCCCCAGCTAGTGACAGCAGTTGCGTCCGTTGCCGGCGACGCAACAGGCCGCGTTGGCGGCGTTGCCATCCGGGCCGCTCGCCTTCTGGGTGCGGGTACACCAGTAGGCGGTGGCGTCCCAGCGACCGGCGTGCGCGGCTTCACCGGGGTCAGGAGTCGAGAGCACGTACATGCCCTTGTGGCGCAGGTGCGCGCAGTGAAGATCCGGGGTGACCAGCCGTGATTCAGGAACGGGATGCGTCATCGATCACCTCAGGCAGTGGCCGCGGCGGCCTGCAGCAGGGCGCGCTTGACGGCGGTGCGAGCGACCTGCACCTTGTAGGCGTTGTGGGACATCGGGCTGGCGTCGGCCAGCGCCGCTTCCGCGGCCTTGACCGCGAGCGCGTCCGACATCGTCTGCCCCTTGAGCACCGCCTCCGCGGCCGGTGATCGCCACGGGATGGGGGCCACCGCGCCGAGCACGACCCGCGCCTCGGCAACGGTGCTGCCCTGCATCTGCAGCGCCACGCTGGCGAAGGCGATCGGCCAGTCGTGCGACTGCTTGAAGCGGACTTCGTAGGTCGCACTGCGGGCCGCCCGGGCCGGCGGCAGGATCACGTGCGTCACCAGTTCGTCCGGCCGCAGCATGGTCTCGCCATAGAGGTTGCGATCCGGCAGCTCGAAGAATTCCTCGACCGGCACCTGCTTCTCGCCGCGCGGTCCGACGATTCGCAGCGCGGCGTTGAAGGCAATCAGCGGCACTGCCAGGCTCGACGGGTGCACGATGTGGCACGGACCGCCGCCGAGGATGGCGTGGAACTGATTCTCGCCGTCGACCGAGAAGCAGCGCGCGCCGCCCTTCTTCAGGCACGCGAACTCCTCGTTGCGGTAGTACCAGCAACGCGGCCGCTGCAGCAGGTTGCCGCCCACCGTTCCGAGGTTGCGAATCTGCGGCGTGCCGACCTCGGCGGCGGCCTCGGCCAGCGCCTTGTACTGCGCACTGACAACGGCGTGCTGGTGCAGGTCGACCAGGCGGGTGGCGGCGCCAATCCGCAGGCCGCCATCGGCGGCGGTGATTGTCGCGTCCAGCCCCTTGACGCTGACCACGCGGTCTGGCTCTGCGATGTGGTCCTTGAGCAGCGAGACCAGGTCCATCCCGCCGGCCAGCGGCAACACCTTGCCCCGCTCACGGGTCAGCGCGGCGAGGGCCTGGTGCTCGTTGGCGGCCTTGACGTAGGCAAACGGTTTCACAACGTGCCTCCGGCGCGCTCGCCGTCGAGGGCGGCGAGCACCTTCTGCGGCGTGATCGGGATGCTGCGCACCCGCACGCCGATCGCATTGGCGACCGCATTGGCGATCGCGGCCGCGGTCGAGATGGTCGGCGGCTCGCCGATACCAATCACGCCGCGCTCCGGCTGGTTCATCAGCATGATGTCGATTGCCGGCACGTCGCTCATGCCCGGCACCAGGTACCACTCCATGTTCGGGTTGACCATGGTCGCGGTGTTCCGGTCCAGGATGCGGTCCTCGTACAGTGCGTAGCCGACGCCCATGATCATCGCGCCGATGCACTGGCTCTCCGCAGCCAACTGGTTGACGACCAGGCCGCAGTCCTGCACGCACAGGATGCGCGAGACCTTCGCGACACCGGTCTCGACGTCCACTTCGACTTCGGCAAACTGCACCCCGCTGGTGCCGCTGGCCGACAGCCCGGCCTCCCACTGCCCGTTGACGGAAATCGGGGTGGTCTGCAGACGCCGGCAGGCGTCGGCCCAGCTCAGGCCCCTGGACGGATCGCCCTTGACGTGGACGCGTCCGTCGCTGGCCGTGATCTGATCGGCCGGTACGCCCAGGGCCGGGGCGACCCGACCCGCGAGCTCCTGCAGGGCCTTGCTCGCGGTCACGCGAATCGCCGGCGACACCGCCGGCGCCGTGGTGCTGCCGCCGCTGCCGCCACTGAACGGCAAGTTGCTGTCGCCGAGTTCGACCTTGATGGCGCTGACCGGCAGGCCGAGTGTCTCGGCGGTGATGATCGCCATCAGCGTGCGGGTGCCGACGCCGAGGTCCTGCGTGCCGCAGCGCATCACCACGCCGCCGTCGGGCAGGATCTCGCACTGCGCCTGGGTGCCGCGTCCGCCACCGCCCCAGCGATTGGCGGCGCAGCCCATGCCGCGCTTGATCGGGCCTGGCGCCTGGTCGCCGGTGGCGTGGCGCTTGTCCCAGCCAAAGCGCTGCGCGCCGATCTTGAAATACTCCCGCCACATCGCGTTGGGCGCCTGCGGCGGCAGGTTGCGGATGCGGAACTCGATCGGGTCCATCTTGACCCGGTCAGCGAGCTCGTCCATCAGCATCTCGGTGATGAAGCAGCCCTGCGGGTGGCCCGGTGCGCGCATCGCGCGCTGTTGCCCGGCGTTGATGTAGACGTCCTTGTGGACGCGCCGCCGATTCGGAAACGCGTAGATGTAGGGCAGCGGGAAGCCAGACGCGGCGCCGGCACCGCCGGTGCCCCAGGTCTCGCCGTCGAAAGCGGTGAGCATCCCGTCGGCCGACACGCCGGCCTTGATGCGCGCGTACGCCGACGGCCGGTTGCCCGAGGCCAGGTGTTCCTCGCGGCGATCGAGCAGCAGGTGGACCGGCGCCTTGGCTTCGCGGGCCAGCTTGGCGCAGGTGACGCCCTGCACATCGGGCCCGAACTTGCTGCCGAAGCCACCGCCCATGTGCTCGGTGATCACCCGCACGTTGGCCTGCGGAATCTCGAGGCTGGTGGCGAACCCCTCGCGGGTGCCGTGCACGGCCTGGGTGCTGGCCCAGGCGGTCAGCTTGTCGCCGTCCCATTCGCAGACGCAGCCGTGCGTCTCGAGCGAGACGTGGGTCTGGACCTGCGTGTTGTAGGCCTGCTCGACGATGTGGGCGGCGGCGGCAAAGCCTGCCTGCAGGTTGCCTTCTTCCTCGACCTGGGACTCCTTGACGTTGCCGCCCTCGAAGACCGCTGGCGCCTCTGGCCGGAGCGCCTGTTCGACCGTAGCCAGGAACGGCAGCACTTCATAGCGCACGGTGATCGCGCGGATCGCGTCGCGTGCGATGTCTTCGGAGGTCGCCGCGACCGCGGCGACCTCGTCGCCCACGTACATCACCTTGGCGCCCGGTTGCACGATCGTCAGCGCCGCCTTGACGCCGCGCATTGCGCGCGCCGGCCCGAGGTCGACCGAGACCACCCGGGCGTGCGGATGCGGCGAGCGCAGGATTCGCGCGTACAGCATCCCGGGCCGCTGCATGTCGTACGAGTACTTCGCCTTGCCGGCGACCTTGAGCGTGCCGTCGATGCGATTGACGCGCGTGCTCAGCAGCCGGCTTTCCTTCGGCCACGCGTACGGCGAGTTGGGATTGGCGGTGGCCGGTGCGGCCACTTCCGCGACCTGACCCTCGGCTTCGGCTCGTGCGGTCTCGTCAGCCACGGGCGCCTCCCTTCACCGACAGCACCGCTTCGAGCAGTCGCACGTAGGTGCCGCATCGACAGATGTTGCCGTCCAGCCCGGCCCGCGCCTGCTCAGGGGTCGGGTCGGGAATCTTCTCGAGCAGGGCGACCGTCGACATCACGAATCCGGGGGTGCAGAAGCCGCACATCAGGCCGTCCTTCTCGAAGATGGCCTGCTGCACCGGGTGCAGCGCGGTGCCCTGCGTCAGCCCTTCGATGGTGCGGATGTCGGCGCCCTCGGCGTCGACCGCAAGGACCGAGCAGGAGTAGGCGGTGCGCCCGTCAATCACCACCGTGCAGGCGCCGCACGATCCGCGGTCGCAGACGCGCTTGGCACCGGTCAGGTCGAGTTGCTGGCGCATCGCGTCGAGCAGCGTCACGCGTGGCTCGACCGTGACCATGCGCTTCTGCCCGTTGATGGTCAGCGCCAGCGCGCTCGCGGCTGGTCCGAGGACGGCGGCGCCCTGGGCCTGCGCGGCTTCTGGCGCCAGCGCCGCGGCCGCAATCGGCGTGACGCCGACGCTTTTCAGAAAGCTGCGCCGCGAGAAGTTCGGGCCGCCGGAGGACGGCGCCGCCTCGAGATCATGGGGTAGGCGTTCGGCGGGTGGATCGGGACGCGTGTCGGACACGGAGACCTCGCGGAAGGAAACACGCTGCAAGAGCGCGTCTAGGCTACCGCTTTCTCGGTTTCCTCGCCACTGGCCGCTCGCGGTTGGGTTAGTAGATAACGGCGGAGCTGGCAAATCGGCGGCGCGCTGGCAATTCAAACCACACGCGCACGCTGAACCGAGCCGCTCACGAAAAAAGCCGGGTCCCTGGGGACCCGGCCTTGTACGGGGAAAGTTGAGTGACTACTGACGACGGCGTCGAGCGAAGCCGGCGCCGAGCAGGCCGAGGCCGAACAGGGCCATCGTCGCCGGTTCTGGAACCGTGTCGCCCGGAGGCACGCTAGTTCCGGTGCCGAGTCGAATCTGTTGGATGTCGGCAATGATATCCACAGTCGTCGTGAGAAATACTGTGGAGAAATTCTCGCCGGTAATCGTGAAGAAGTTCTGGCCCGAGCCGGTGAGCGCGAAACTGGTGCTGGTGCCGCCTGGGACACCCGTGAACGTCACGAACCCGTCGGCACTGGCGTCGATGTTCAACTGAAGCTTCGAAAAAGTTCCAGTGACGGGATCGATCAAAAGCTGGCTGAAGCCTGATCCGTCGGCCGATTCGATCCGTGCCTGCCCGATAGCCGGCGCTACGATGTTCTCATCCGCCGTGAAGTTGATCGTGTAGCCTCGGTCGGTGTTCAAGCAGCCCTGAAGCATGTTGTCCAGGGTGGTGTCGGTGATGGCCGTGCAGCCGGTGAACAGCACATTGTCCACGTCGCCGCTGCCGCCGACCAGGCCCGTTTGCACGATAATGGCGGCCTGCGTTGGTGCACTGAACGAGGCCATCGCCATGGCGAGACCACAAGAAAATACGAGCTTCTTCATTCCACACTCTCCTGAGGCCCACGCCATGGGGATGCGCTCCCCAAGTCCTCCCCCCGAGCACTCGGGCGGGGCCGATGCCCCTGTCAAAGCACGACACGTGCCACGGGCTGAAATGTTGCAGAACATTGAGTTCCAGGCCCGAAGCCTTGCTAAAGTTGGCGCAGACGAGCCGCGAAGTCTGCCCGGAACGCGAGAAAGGTTTGCCTGACGCGTTTCGGCAGGACCAGACCAGCAATAGCAATGACTGGTCTTGGCAGCAGCCGTGTGTGGCGTGATGGTGTGTGGGGCGGGATTCGCGCAGGCGCAACAGCGCGTCGCGGTCCGGGCCATGCTCGGCACCAACAACGAGAACCCGCCGGTGAGCTCCGGCGCTCACGGGGAAGCGCTGGTCACCGTCAACCGTGACTCGGGCGAGATCACCTACGAAGCGCGCGCCAGCGACGTGATCCCGCGCCTGGAGCAGGGCATCCGCGGCTTCGACGACGCGGCGTTTGCGATTGCCAGCGGCGCAGCCTACGTCAACGTTCACACCCAGGTGAACCCGGGCGGCGAGACCCGTGGACAGCTGTGCCCGACCAGTGCCGCGGCCAACGTGATCAACGGCGTCGCGCTCTGCACGCTGCCGGCCCGCGGCCAGTAGCGGAGTCGGTGCGCGTCTGCCAGGAGAGGGTGCGCGACCTGCCGCCGCGATCTAGCCGATGAACTTGTAACCCAGCCCGTGCACCGTCAGCAGAAACTGCGGATGCTTCGGGTTGGGTTCGATCTTCTGCCGCAGCCAGGCCACGTGCACGTCGACGGTTCGCGTCGACGGCATCGCGTTGTAGCCCCAGACCTCATTCAACAGCTGATCGCGGGACACGATCGCGCCGCGATGCTCGATCATGTGTCGCAGCAGCTGGTATTCGCGCGCTGATAGATCGATAGGTTCCCCGCCGCGGAACACCTCCGCGCTGCGGTAGTCGATCCGGACCTCGCCGAACTGATAGCCGTCTGCCGGAGCTGGCGCTGCCGCGGCCGGCACCGCGCGGCG
>JACDAO010000732.1 GCA_013695405.1 Acidobacteriota bacterium
CAGCTGCCGCGGTGGTGGCCCTGATGTCGTCGACGATCGGCGCGACACTGGCGACGTCGCCGGCCCGGCAAGCGATGCGTGCCCTGCACGACGGCGTGATGGGCTTTGCCGAGAGCGATTTCGCCACGCGGCTGGCGATGCCGTCGCCCGACGAGATGGGTGACCTGGTCGACGTCTTCAACCGGATGGGGGCGGTGCTCCGGCAGGAGCGAGCCGACCTGATCCAGCGTGAACTGTTGCTCGACACGCTGCTGCAAGGCGCGCCAATGGCGATCCTGCTGCTCGATCAGCGCGAGCGGATCGTCTTTGCAAACACCGCCTGCCGCCGGGTCTTCCGCGGCGCCACGCGGCTCAACGGACGCCTGCTGGCCGACCTGATTGCGCATGCGCCGGCGGCGCTGCACGCCCCATTGGCGCAGGGCGAAGACAGCCTGGTCACCTGGGAAGAAGACGGGCACGAGGAGAGCTACCGGCTGCTGGTGCGTGGCTTCCACCTCAACACCATGGCGCACCGCGTACTGGTGATCGAACGAATCACCAGCGAACTGGCGCGCCAGGAAGCAGCCGTGTGGAAGAAGGCGATCCGGGTGATGAGCCACGAGTTGAACAACTCGCTGGCGCCGATCAGCTCGCTGGCGCATTCGGCGCGGGTCGCGGCCGATCGCCCGGACGCGGCGACGCGGCTGCCGCCGCTGCTCGACACCATCGCCGAACGGGTGGCGCACGTAACCGGCTTCCTCGAGGGCTACGCCCGCTTCGCCCGCCTGCCGGCGCCACGCCCGTCACACGTGCCGCTGGCGCCGTTTCTCGAGGGCGTCGCCCGCCTGTTCCCGTTCACGCTCGACGGCGACTCCGGCACCCGCCAGGGCTGGTTCGATGCCGCGCAGCTGCAGCAGGTGCTGATCAATCTGCTCAAGAACGCCGAAGAGTCCGGCAGCCCTGCCGCCGACATCCGGATGCACGTCGAGGGCCGCGACGATGGCGTGGTCCTGACCGTGCTCGATCGTGGCACCGGCATGGACGACGGTCTGATGCGGAAGGCGCTGCTTCCATTTCACTCGTTCAAGAAGAGCGGCGCCGGGCTGGGGTTGTCGCTGTGCTCGGAGATCGTCGAAGCACACGGCGGCCGGCTCCGGCTGGCGCGGCGACCCGGCGGCGGGCTGGCCGTCAGCGTCTGGCTGCCTGCGCTCCGCGGGGCGCGCGAGGATCTGGCGCGGCGGCCGCAGGACGCATGACCGGTCATTCCAGGTCGACTTCGAGCAGCGCTGGCTGCCGCACCTGCACGTCGATCCGGTCAGGGTCAGTGCGGACCTTGCGGCTCGGGACGCCGAGTTCCTCGAAACGCCTGACCGCAGGCAGGACGCGGGTCTCCAGCGAGCCGACGGTCTCGTTGTAGGCCTTGACGGTCTTGCCGAGCAGGTGGCCGGTCGCGGCCAGCCGATTCACCAGCGTCGTCAGCCGGTCGTGGACGTCGCGCCCGAGCGTGCTGATGCGCTGCGCGTTCTCGGCGATCTTCTCCTGGCGCCAGCCGTAGGCCACGGCCCGCAACAGGGCAATCAGGGTCGCCGGCGTCGCGATCACCACCTGCCGCTCCATCGCCTGTTCGATCAGCATCGGGTCGGCCTCGGCGGCGGCACCGAGAAACGTGTCGCCAGGGATGAACAGCACGACGAACTCCGCGCTGTCGCGCAGTTGACGGGCGTAGTCCTTGCTGGCGAGCTTGTCGACATGGCTGCGCAGCTGCAGCGCATGGCGCTGCAGATGAGCGCGGCGCTCGTCGTCGGTGTTGGCTTCGAGCGAGTCGAGGTAGGCGGTGAGCGCGACCTTCGCGTCGATGATGATTGTGCGGCCGGCCGGCAGCTTGACGATCAGGTCGGGCCGCAGGCGCGCGTCGTCGCCGTCGTGGGTCGACTGCTCGTCGAAGTCGCAGTGCGCGGTCATACCGGCCAGTTCAGCGACGCGACGCAGCGCCACCTCGCCCCACCGGCCGCGGACATGCGGGGTCCGCAGCGCCGTGACCAGCCGGGCGGTCTCCTGCTGCAGGGTGCTGGTGGCCGAGACCACGTCGCGCAGCTGGCGACCGACGTCGCCCAGCCCGCGATGACTG
>JACDAO010000780.1 GCA_013695405.1 Acidobacteriota bacterium
GGGCCACGGGACACGGCACGCTCGGCGCCCTGCCCGAAGGCACCTCCATCTCGCACCATCGGATCATCCGCAGGCTGGGTGCCGGGGGTATGGGCACCGTCTACCTTGCGTACGATTCGCAGTTGCACCGACGCGTCGCCATCAAGGTACTGAGACGTCACGACGACCCGGCGGCGCGACGGCGGCTCCTGCGCGAGGCGCGGGCGGCGGCGGCACTCGACCACCCTGCCATCTGCGCCGTGTACGACGTCGGCACCGACCCGGATGCGGGCGACTTCATCGTCATGCAGTACGTCGACGGGGAGACGCTGGCCGAGGTACTCGCCCGTGGACCCACGGGTCCCCTGGATGCGCTATCGGTCTGTCGCCAACTGGCGGAGGCCCTGGTCGTGGCTCATGCGCACGGGATCATCCATCGGGATCTGAAGCCCCGGAACGTCATCATCGACACATCAAGACGGCCTCGGCTGCTGGATTTCGGCATCGCCCGTGCGATTGCCACCGGCCGGGACGAGGACGCTGCCCGCATGACGACGCAGCTCACCGAGGTGCATGCGGTGGCCGGCACGCCGCCGTACATGGCCCCCGAGCAGATCCTCGGCGCGCCCCCTGACGTCCGGAGCGACCTCTTTTCTCTCGGCTGCGTGCTGTACGAGTGCCTGACAGGCGTGCGGGCCTTCGACGGCAAGACCCTCGTCGAGATCTATGGCCGGGTGCTGCAAGGTGATCCCCCGGTCCCGTCGACAATCGCAGCCGACCTCTCTGTCGGCGTGGATACGGTGTGTGTTCGATTGCTGCGAAAGGATCCGGCAGCACGATACCAATCCGCAGTCGAGGTCGTCAGTGCCCTGCGCGAACTCGAGGGAGTGACGACGACGGGGAGTACGTCCGGAGTGGACGACGCATGGCGAGGGCGCACGCGGCGCTGGGCCGGATGGCTTGGTGCCGCAGCCCTGTGCAGTGTGCTGGTGGCTGGCGTCGTCGACACGGTGGTGTTTCCCGGCATGCTTGCACGATGGATGACAGGCTTCGGACCGCGACTGCCGGAGGCCCCGCCCGAGGCGCGCCGCTGGTACGAGGCTGGAGTCGAGGCTCTCCGGAATGGCACCTACGCGAGCGCTCGTGCGAGTTTGGAGGAAGCGGTCCGCCTCTACCCGGCATATGCCTACGCACACGCCCGGCTGGCCGAGGCATATGGTGAGTTGGACAACCAACTCGCGGCGGGCAACGCGCTGATTCAGGTCAGTGCGATCGTCCCCGACCAGTCGGCACTCGGGGAGGACGAACGGCTTCGCCTGGTCGCCGTGCGGGCTTCCGTGTTGCGCAATCACCACGAGGCGGAAGCTGCATATCGTCAGCTTGCCGATCGGCATCCGGGGGACGCGGGGGCATCGGTAGATCTGGCACGCGCGCAGGACGCCGCAGGACGTTGGCCTGCAGCCCGCGAGACGCTGGGGCGGGCTCTGTCGATCGACGCGCAGAACGCGACGGCTCACCTGCGACTCGGTTTGCTCGAGGCCCGACTTGGCCAGAAGGCCCGCGCCCTCGCCGCGTTGGACGAGTCGGCACGACTCTACCGCGCGGCTGCGAACGTCGAAGGTGAGGCGGAGGCGCTCCTGCGGCGAGGCATGGTGCTGAGCGCGGTCGGCGACCTTGCGGATGCACAGCTCGCCCTCGACCGGGTCGTCGCGATGACGACCGATCCGCGATACGTCGTGCAGCGCATGCGGGCGCGCTTCGAGCTCGCCGCCGTGGCGGGCTCGCGGGGGCGTTTCGCGGAAGCGGAGAAGATGGCGGTCGACACTGTCGACGCGGCAACGCGGCTGCAGCTCGAGACGGTCGCGGCCAACGGTCTGATAGACCTCGCTGACACGCTCCTGGTTGCAGGACGGCACGAGGACGCCGATACGCAACTGCGTCGAGCGTACGAGCTGGCCGAGGGGCGGGGCGCCAGGCAGACCGCAATGCGCGCCCGCCTGCAGCAGGCGTCGTTGCGCCAGGCTGGCGGCGAGGCGAAGGAGGCCATCGCCATGGCCGAAGCGCCGCGCACGTTCTTCGCCGCCAATGGGTACGTGCGCTGGGAAGCGCTGTCCAAGGTCATCCTCTCGCGGGCGTACGAAGAACTCGAGAACTACGCCACCGCCAGCGCACTCGCCGCCGAGGTGCTCGAGTTTGCCGATGCCGTCGCCGACGACGCGCTCGCGTCCACCGCGCTCGAGAACCTGGCCGGACAGCTGACCGCACAGGGACGGCTGCCCCAGGCGCTCGTGCACCGCGAACGGGTGGAACGGATCCACCGCAAGCAGGACGACCAGTTCTCGCTGCCGTTTGACCTGGTCAACCACGCGGACCTGCTGGTGCGCCTGGGACGCGGCGCGGAGGCGGAGACACTCCTCGGTGAGATTGACGCGGGCATCGCCGCGGGGCACGAGTCCTACGTCAGACGCCGACGACGCGTCGCGCTGCTGCGGGCCTTGCGGGCCGCGACGGAGGGCCGTATCGCTGACGTGGGACCCTACGCGACGGCCGCGCAGGACAGCAGCACTCGCTCCAGCGACAACACGACTTTGCTCGGCACGGCGCTGGCGGAATACGCGCGTGCCATGCAGGGACGGCGGCTCACCGAATCGACGGAGGTGCAGCGGTGGGGCGAGGCGCTTGCCTCACCGGCGCAGCGCGAGGCCCGATACTGGGTCGCGCGGACGCTGGTGGCGCGCGGAGAGCGGACGATGGCGTGCAACGTCGTCGACGCCGCGCTGGGTACGGCCCGCGTCCGCGACAATGCCGAGTTGCGGTGGCGCTTCGCGGCGACGCGGCTGTTGGCAGGCGGCGGCGGCGCGATGCCACCGGCGGACGCTTCTGTGCTGGCCGGCGCAGTGCGAGATGTCGCCGCGCTGGTGACGGCCTGGCGAGGCGCAACGGCCGCGTACTTCGCGCGAGCTGACCTGGCGCCGCTTCACGCGTTGGTCAAGTGAGGGAATCCAAGCAGCCAAGGAGGCTCGGATGAAGGGAAGGCTGACGTTCAAGCAGGTAGCGATAATCGGTCTGGTCGGAGCAGGACTCGCGGTCCTTAAAGTGATTGTGTACCGGTTGCTACAGACCGATGACAGACCGCCCATTCGTGTGCGCAACGGCAGTTCCATCTCGGTCACTGTCGACCGCGGCGATTTCACACCCAGCGGAGGCGAGTGGTACTCCGATGCACCGGGCAAGGTGCCATCGGGTTTCACTGTGACACTGAGCGGCACAGAGTGTGACGGTACGAAGCCGAAGACGACGACCCTGCCTGTCGTGAGGGCCTGGTACAGGCGGGCCAGTTCACCGCAGAAAGAACTGGTGGTGATAGAGCTCAAGCCGGCAGGGGGTGCTACCCAAGCGTTCGTGACGCCACCCCCAATGTCCACCCGGCACCCGGCACGAGGAAAACTCGTCGTGCGAGGGGGTCAGCCCTGGAAGCTGAGCGATGTCCAAGTGGGCGATCAGCCGTCCTGCGCGGTCACCAGCGATGACGCCGAGATTCGCATTGAGCAGACGCCGTAAAGGCCGTCAGACCGTAATGCGGAGGCC
>JACDAO010000823.1 GCA_013695405.1 Acidobacteriota bacterium
AGCCGCTGCAGGGCCTCCTCGTCGGCGTTGGACGCGCTGGCGACGATGACGGTGTGGACCCGACGACGCTGACCGTAGCGATCGACGCGCCCTGTCCGCTGCAGGAAGCTCCTGGCCGACACCGGCACCTCGGCGTGGACCACCAGCCGGCACCGCTGGTGCAGGTTCAGCCCTTCGGCTGCGGCGTCCGTGGCCAGGAGCACGTCGGCGCCGCCGGCCGCGAACGTCGCCAGGGCCTGCTGCCGCAACGGCTCGGGCTGTTCGCCGTGAATCGTCACCACCGCGAGTTCGGGCGGGAGCACCGCGCGCAGGGCGCGCAGGGTGTCGAGGAAGGTGGTGAAGATCACCAGCGGCTGGCGGCAGCGTCGCACCAGCCGCACGACGGCGTGCAGCTTCCGACCGGCTGGCTCCAATCGACGCGCTGCCGCAAGCAGGCGCAGGACGGCTGCATACTCGGCCTCGCGACTCTCCCAGCCGCGGCCCCGGACGAGTGCGTCCTCAGCGGCTTCGATGTCGGCCAGCGGCAGGTCGTCGAACAGGCCAGGGGGCCTCGCATCGGAGTCGACAGCCGCGGTCGCGCGCAGGACCGCGCCTCGTCGCTCGAGCGTTCGGACGAGCGCCTCGGGGCAGGACGAGGCGCGACGCCGCAGCACCAGGGCCGGCAGCACACCGCCGTCGACGGCATCGAGGCGCGCGCGCTCGAGGTAGCGGTCCAGCTCGGTGCAGATGTCGAGGTGGTCCGACGCAAGCGCCACGCGCAGCACGCAGGTACGCCTCGGCCGCTTGCCGCCCAGACTCCCGACGCGCCGCACCACGGGCATCGCTGCCTCGCCGGGACGCGCCCCAATCGCGCGCAGCACGGCCACGCCAGCGGCGCCAGCGGCGTACGGTGTGGCACTCAGCAGCAACGCGCGGACGCTGACGTCGGCAAGTGTGGCGATCGCGGTGAGCCGGGCCGTACCCGGAGCTGCCAGGTGGGTCTCGTCCACCACCAGCAGCGTCCAGCAGGTGCGGGCCAATAGCGCGGTCACCTCAGGCTGACGGACCAGATCGAGCGACACCACCCAGCAACCGCCCAGTCGAGACGCGGCGACGACCGCCGGACGATCGCCGCTCTCTCTTGCGAATGACGCCGCGTCCAGCACTGCGGCGTCGACCTCGACCCGGGCACGCAGTTCCTGCACCCACTGCTCGACCAGAGCAGCGGGAACGATGACCAGTGTGGCGGCCTCCGGCTGACGGGCGTGCAGCTCGTGCAGCAGGATCCCGGCCTGCATCGTCTTGCCCATCCCGACCTCGTCGGCCAGCAGCAGTCGTCGATGGTGGCCGGAGAGCAGCATCATCGCGGGGACGTGCTGGTACGCGAGCTGGTCGATCGGCAGGGTGGCCGCAGATCGAGGCCACCATACCGGCCCATGCGTCGCGATTGCCGCCGTGCAGGCCCGGAGCCATCGGCGTCGTGACACGAGCCGTGGCGGTACCGACACGGGCGCCACCAGATCCGGTGGCGACACGAAGACGCGCGATGAACCGCTGCCGCCCGCGACCTGCCAGGTGGTCGACACGTCGCCGACGCGACGATCGAGGACGCGCCAGACCCGCGCCCGGCAACGAACCCACGCATCACGGTGCCCTGCTGTCCCTGGCAGCATCTGCCTTGCTCCCGCGGTGCGCGTGCGCACCAATTGCGACGTCTGGGCCACACACCGCGCGAAACAGGCGCAAATCTGCGTGTTCCCGCACGTCACGCGGGTGAATGGAGCAAGCGCGGTGCCAGCCGGCGCCCGCGATCAGGGGCGGGGCAACAGGATCACCAGCGTTGCGCCGAGATGGCTGCGCGGGTCATCGGCGAATCGCTCGACCAGCGGATGCGCCTGCAGCGCCTGCTGCACCCGGGCCCGCTGCACACCGATGCCGCGGCCGTGCACCAGTCGCACCTCACGCAAGCCGAGCGCGTGCGCTTCATCGAGGTAGGCGTGCACGACGTCGACGACATCGCGCGGCGCGAAGGCGTGCAGATCGAACTCCGCGTCGACCGGCACGCGGTGGATGTCGTCGGGCATCGCGCGTGACCCCAGGCTTCACGACTGTTCGTACGTCGCCGTGACCGACGTACGGATGCCGCCACGCGGGGTGAACTGACCGATCACGGTCATGCGGCGCGGCGCGCAGGCGGCCACCAGATCGTCGAGAATGCGATTGGTAAGGGCCTCGTAGAACACGCCTTCGTTGCGGAACTGCAGCAGGTAGTACTTCAGGGACTTCAGCTCGAGGCAGGACCGATCCGGGACATAGGTGATCCGGATCTCGCCGAAGTCGGGCAGGCCGGTCTTCGGGCACATCGAGGTGAATTCGGGGCAAAGCGTGTCGATTTCGTAGGGACGTCCCGGCCTCGGATTGGGGAACGTCTCGAGCGGTGAACCGTCCATGTCTCGAGTGTACATTGCAGGATTGACGTTTTTTGCCCAATTGACACGTGTTTCGCTTGTCGCTAGCATGTCGACCACTGCGTATTTGCCAGAGATCGTGACAGCGCGCCACGAACCGAGGCCGCTTCCAGAATCTGCGTGCGTGCAATGTGGGGGAGACAACGGATGGCCCAGGCCCAGAAGATGACCAAGTCGGCGCTCTTTGCGTATTTCGCTGACAAGTTCGAGGTGAAGCGCACCGAGGTGCGTGACTGGTTCGACGAGCTCGCGGCGCTGGCCGAGAAGGAGATCAAGCGCTCGGGCGAGTTCACGCTACCGAGCGTGGTGAAGCTGTCGGTCCGCAAGAGCAAGGCGCGGATGGGCCGGAACCCGGCAACCGGCGAGCCGATCAAGATCCCGGCCAAGACGCGCGTCAAGGCGACCGTCGTCAAGGCGATGAAGGATGCGGTCATGCCGCGCAAGTAACACGCGGCCCCGGTGGTCACACCAGACCCTGCCTGAGTGCATGCTCCGGCGGGGTCTTCGTGTCTCTGCTCAGGGACGGGTCGCCCGGGTCAGGCGAGCGAAGGCCAGGGTGAAGCGGCTGCCCTCGCCGACCTGACTGGCCACGGTAATCGCGCCGCCCAGCTGCTCGACAATCTTGCGCGAGATCGCGAGCCCGAGCCCGAGGCCCCGACGCTTGGTGGTCACGAAGTCCTCGAAGATCGCCTGTATCCGGTCGTCGGGGATGCCGCAGCCGGTGTCGCAGACATGGACGCGCACCGTCGAGATGTCGCCGTCGATGTCGATCCAGACCCTGCCACCCGGTGCGGTTGCCTGCAGTGCGTTGAGGACCAGGTTGCGCAACACCCGTCCGAGCGCGAACAGGTCGCCTTCGATGGACAGCGTCTCGCCGGGCACCGTGCCGGCTTGCACGGCTACGCCTGCCACCGACCCCTGCACCTGCATCCGCTCGACCACATCGAGCACCAGCTTGCCGGCGTCGACCGGAAAGCGCTCGAGCGGGATCGGCCGCGCCAGGTTGCGTAGGTCCTCGAAGGTGCGCTGGATGGTGCCGAACTCGC
>JACDAO010000006.1 GCA_013695405.1 Acidobacteriota bacterium
GCTTGGGGCTGGGCGCTCGGGGCTGGGGCTATCCCGCGCCTGTCAGTGCCGCACCAACTCGTCGAGCACGGCCAGCGCGTGGTCGATGTCGCCGTCGGTGGTGTAGAAGTGCGGCGCCATCCGGATACCGGCGTCGGGGCGATGATCGACGACGATCTCGCGGGCGATCAGGTCGGCGGAGAGGCGAGCGCTGTCGGGCAGGTCGAGCGTCACCGTGCCGCCGCGGCGGTGGTCCTCGAGCGGCGTGCGGACCGGCCAGCCCCGCGCCAACGCGTGATCGAGCAGGCGCCGGGTCTGTCGCAGCGACTTCTGACGGATGGCCGGAACGCCAATCGCGCTGATGATGCGGTAGCCGGCTTGCGCGATCATCCAGGCCGAGACGCTGGGTGTACCCGAGGCCAGACGTTCGCCGCCCTCGGCGTAGTCGATAGCGCCCGGCTCGAACCCGAACGGGCGCGCATGCGCCGCCCACCCCGTCACCGCCGGCGCCATCGTGGCGGCAACATCAGGCCGCACGTACAGGTAGCCCGCGCCCGGCCCACCGCACAGCCACTTGACCGATCCACCGACGGCATACTCGACGCCAAGCGCGGTCAGGTCGAACGGCACGGTGCCGGTGGCCTGATAGACGTCGAGCACGACCGGAGCGCCCACCGCGCGGGCGCGCTCGAGGATTGGGGCGACATCGGTCAGCGAGGCGCTGCGAAACAGCACCAGCGAACAGCAGACCAGCACGGTGCGCTCGTCGATCTGCGCCAGCCAGTCCTCGGCCGGCTGGGTCATCCCGTCGCGGCTCTCGACGTAGACGACCTCGGCGCCGTGACGACGCCACCCCTCGAAGACGTACATGTTGGTCGGGAAGTCGAGGCGCGGCACGACGATGCGACGCCGCGCGCCGCGCAGGTCGAGGCTCGAGACGATCACCGACTGCGCGAGCGAGACGTTCTGCAGCATCGTCACGCTGCCGGCGGGGACGCCGAGGATTGGGGCGAGCAGATCCGCGGTGTCGCGGCCGATCGTCCACCAGCCTTCCGCCCAGGCGCGCACCCCGCGCGTCGCCCAGGCGTCGAGGAAGCGATCGGCTTCAGCGCGTGCCGCGCGCGGCATCGCGCCGAGAGAGTGGCTGACCAGGTAAGTACACGTCTCGAGAATCGGGAACTGGTCCCGCCAGTGCTGCCATGGATCGCTCACCGCTGCGTCCCGAGCGTCCGCCGCAGGTCGGCGAGAAAGGTGCGGATGCGGCGTGCGTTGGCGCCGAGGTCGTTGCGCCCGATCCGTGACTTGGAGCGGACGTCGATGCGCGTGCCCGCGCCCGGCAGGTCGCGCAGGCGAATCACGAGGTCGTCCTTGAAACGCCACCAGCGGGTGGTCGCGGTGGCCTCGATGCGGCCCGCGCGTTCGTCGTCGCCGATCAGCGCCCAACCGCTGCCGGCGACCACCGTGCGGACCGCGGCGTGGACCTGGACCCGGCCGACGGGCGTTTCCATCGGCACGATCTCCGGCCAGGCAGCGCGCTGCAGGATCGCGACTGGTTCGCCGCCGTAGTCCGGAGGATTGCGGGCGCGTTTCCGAAGCGGCAGGACCGCGACGAACTGGGGCGGGTCGTGCGTGTCCGTGGTGACGTCGTTGATTGGGGGCACCGCGGAGCCAGCATCCATTGCCGCACACGTGGCGTCAAGCCTGGCCAGCCAACTCGCGCGCCGGCGCGTATAGTGATGGGCTGGCGCGTCCAGCGCTCATTCATGCCGGCTTGCGCTCCTCTTGCCGTGTCGTCGCCCCCGTGTCCTCGAGGGACGCGTGCGCCGTGGTGGGCGGGTGTGACAGTCGCCTGGGTGCTGCTGGCCCTGATACTCGGCGCCAAGGTGGTCACCGCGCAACCGCCGACCCGGCTGATCGTCGACACCTGGCGGGTCGAGGACGGCCTGCCCCAGAACACCGTCACCGACATCGCACAGGATGCCCGCGGCTACTTGTGGGTCGCGACGCGCAAGGGCCTGGCTCGCTTCGACGGCGCGCAGTTCCGGCCGATCGGCCGGATCGGCGACGTCGACCTCAGTAACGTCCGGCTGACAGCGGTCCTCCCCGATGGCGACGACGCGATCTGGGTCGGCACCTACGGGCATGGCGTGATGCGCCTGCGCGACGGACACGTCGAGACATTCGGCGCCGCGCAGGGCGTGCCGCACCAGGTGATCTGGGGCCTCGTGCGCGATCGGACCGGCCGGATCTGGCTCTCGACGTCGGCGGGCGCCCGGGTCTTCGACGGGACGCGTTGGCAACCGCCGCCGCTGCCGTCGGACCTGGCGTCGGATGGCGTCAACGCCGTCTACCAGAGCCGCGACGGGCTGCTTTGGCTGGCCACCTCGCGGCACGGCCTGCTGCGCGTGGACGGCACGCAGGTGCGGCAGTACTCGGTCGAGGAGGGACTGCCCAGTGCGCTCGTGACGGCAGTCGCCGAGACGCCTGACGGCATCATCTGGGCCGCCACCCCGCACGGCGTCGCACGGATCGTCGGCAAGACCGTGACCACGCTGACGGTTGCCGACGGCATGCCTGTGGAACGAATCCTCCAGGTGATGGCCGACCGGCAAGGCGTGCTGTGGATGGCCACCCATGGCGGCGGCCTGGTGCGCTACGACGGCGGGGTCTTCCAGATCCTGCGGCGTGCCGACGGCCTGAGCACCGATTACCTGATCTCGCTCTTCGAGGATCGGGAAGGCGCCTTGTGGGTCGGCACGTTGAGCGGCGGGCTCAATCGCCTCGCGAGTGGCGCGCGCGCCCTGCTCGACAGGCGCGCCGGGCTGCCGCCCTTCCCGATCACCACCGTCTACCAGGATCACCGCGGCACGTACTGGATCGGCACGTACGGCGGTGGCCTCGTGCAGATCGCCGACGGCCAGGTGCGACGGCTGTCCCGGGCCGAGGGTCTGCCGAGCGATGCCATCACGTCGATTGCCGCAGGACCCGGCACCAGCCTGTGGGTCGGCACCAACGGCGCCGGCGCCTTCCGGCTGGAGGGCAATCGGGTGATTGACCACCTCGAGGCCAGCGTACTCGGCTCCCCGGTACGGATGATCGAGTTCGCGGGCGGCGACGGGCCGGTCTGGTTCGCCGGAAACGGCCTGATCCGCTACGAGCGCGGGGTCGTCAGCCGGGTGCCCACCGCCGGTGGCCTTGGCAACAACGAAGTGCGCGTGCTCCATCTCGATCGGCATGGACACCTCTGGATCGCCACTCACGGAGGCGGACTGAGCCGCATCGATCGTCATGGCGCGATTCGCACCTGGGGCACGCGCGACGGGCTCACCAACCTGTTCCTGACGTCGATGCACCATGACGACGCCGGCACCATCTGGATCGGCAGCTATGGCGGCGGCCTGTTCCGGCTGCGTGGCGATCGACTCACCCAGGTGACCACGCGTGACGGCCTGCCCGAGGACGTGATCTTCGACGTCATGCAGGACGACATCGGCCGGCTCTGGCTGACCGGGACCGGGGGCATGTGCGTGGTCAAGATCGCCGATGTCCACTCCCGCATGGACGGCGCGGGCCCGCTGCTGTCGGTGACGCGGTATGGGCGCGCCGACGGCGTACCGGGCACCGACGGCACCGGCGGCAATCAGCCACTCAGCCTGCTGGCGCGCGACGGGCGCCTGTGGTTCGCGACCGTCGACGGCGTCGTGATCTTCGACCCGAACGAGATCGCCGACTCGGTCGAGCGGCCGAGCGCGTTCGTCGACGACCTGTTCGTCAACAAGCACGCCGTGCCGGTCGCCGCGGCGGCGCGGCCGTTGACCGGTCGCACCCTGGACGTCGGCTTCAGCGCGCCGCAACTCAAGGCCGGCGGCCTGGTGCAGTACCAGTACCGGCTGATTGGGCTCGACGACACGTGGGTCGACAATGGCAGCCGGCGCATCGCCTCGTTCACGAACCTGGCGCCGGGGACATACCGGTTCGAGGTCCGCGCAGCGGCCCGGCCCGGCGCGACGGCCGGACCCGTTCAGGCGATCGAGCTGTCGGTGCCTGCCCGGTTCTACGAGACGACGTGGTTCGCGGTCGCGACGGCGGTCTCGGTGATCCTGCTGGCGATCGGCCTCGCCCAAGCGCGTTTCACCCGGATGCAGCGCCGGCAGCAGGCGCTCGAGGTGGTCATCGCCCAGCGCACGGCCGTGCTCCGCCACGAGATGAGCGAGCGCGCCCGCATCGACGCCGAAGGCCGGGCGCTCGACGAACGGATGCAGGAGGCACAGCGGCTCGACAGCCTCGGCCTGCTGGCAGGCGGCGTCGCCCACGATTTCAACAACCTGCTGGTGGGCGTGCTCAGCGAAGCGAGCCTGGCGCTCGGCGAGCTGCCGCCGGGGACACCGGCGCGCCAGCACGTCGAGCGGATCGAGCGCGCGGCAGTGCGTGCCAGCGAGTTGACCACGCAGATGCTGGCGTACTCGGGCCGCGGCCGCTTCATCATCGTGCCGGTCGCGCTCGAAGACCTGGTGCGCGAGCTGACCGATCTGCTCGCCTCGGTGCTGAACCGCGGCATCACCGTCACGCTCGACTTCCCACCCGATTCGCCGCTGATCGCCGGTGACCCGACGCAGGTGCGTCAGGTGGTCGAGGTCGCCGTTCGCAGCCACGGCGGACGGGTCACGGTGCGCAGCACCCCCGTGGAGGGCACCAGCTTCACATTGTGG
>JACDAO010000021.1 GCA_013695405.1 Acidobacteriota bacterium
GCCGCAGGGCGAACCGGCGACGCGCCCGATGCCGGAGAGCGAGTCGGACAGCTCGGGCACGGACCGGCCGCGCGCCCCGAGGGAAGGCGGCGACGCCACGCTCACCGACCTGACCCTGAAGGGCTGCCTGGTCCGCGCTGACGCCAAGACCTACCGTTTGAAGGACAGCGCCGCGAGTGACGCGACGGTCACCGACGAGGTCGTCCTGCAGGGCGCGCTCGAGGATTTGCCATCGCGGGTCGGCAAGCTGATCGAGGTCACCGGCACCTTTGAACAGGCCACGCCAGCCGCGAGCGACCCGACCTTTGCGGTCAGCAAGGTCCGGACGCTGGCCGAGTCCTGCGACAAGCCTCGACCATGAGCTGAAGCTCGGCCAGCAGCGGTGGTACGATGTGCCCACTTTTGCCGACATGACCACCTGGGACGAAGAATTCCGACAACTGCAGACGGAGTTCATGCGCGGCGGGCCAGCACGGCTCGCCGATATCGACGAGGCGCTCGACCGCCTCGAGCGTGGCACCGCCGCAACGCTCGCCGACCTCAAACGGCACTTCCACAAGCTGGCGGGCGCCGGGGCAACCTACGCCCGGCCACAGATCAGCGTGCTTGCCAAAGACGCCGAACGGCGATGCGACGAGCTGCTCCTGGTGCAGGGGCAGCCGAGCCGTGCCGACGTCGCGCACTGGCACGAGGTGCGAGACGGACTGGCGCGCCTGTTCATGGAAGGCCAGCCGGCGAACGAGGGCGCGGAGCCGCCGCCGGCCGTGGCCACGCTGCACGAGGCGCCCGTCGACTCGAGGGCCCGGCTCGACGTGCTGCTCGTCGATGACGATCCGGACACCCGCCGGCTCTTGCGATCGGTGCTGCAGCACGAGGGTATCCCGGTCCGCGAGGCCTCGACCTCTGAAGACGCCCGGGCCCAGATCGACGAGCGCCTGCCGGACGGCCTGATCGTCGACGTGCGGTTGCCGGACGGCGCCGGCTACGCGGTCGTCGAGTACGCCCGCCAGAAGTCCGACAGCGACACGCTGGCCGTCTTGATGCTCAGCGCCGCCGGCGACGTCCTCGACCTGGCCGAGGCGATCCACGCGGGCGCCGACGCCTGTTACACCAAGCCAGCCGAGATCGAGCCCGCCTACCGCAAGCTGCTGCAGCTGCTCGAGCGAGTCCAGGCCGACGTGCCGCGGGTGCTGGTGGTGGAGGACGACGAGTTCCACGCCGCATTTGCGCGCCGGGTGCTCGAGTCGGCTGGCTATGCGGTCGACGTCTGCAGTCTGCCGCGGCAATTCAGCGAGCACATGTCGACGTTCCAGCCGGAACTGCTGCTGATGGACGTCAACCTGCCCGAGATCTCGGGCTACGACCTGGCCCGCCTGGTCCGGCAGCAGGAGCAACACGCGGCGCTGCCGATCATCTTCCTGACCTCGGAAGTCGAGATGGAATCGCGGATTCGCGCCGCCAAGGCCGGCGGCGACGAGCACCTCACCAAACCGGTGCACCCCGCCCTGCTCGCCTCGGCGGTGGCGGCCCGGCTCGAGCGCGCGCGGTTCCTCAAGACGTTGCTGCACCGCGACGGCCTGACCCGGCTGCTCACCCACGCCTCGTTCATGGAGCAGGTCCAGCAGGTGATCGATCGGCGCTGGCGGACCACCACCGGACCGGCGTCGCTGGTGCTGCTCGACGTCGACCACTTCAAGGGCGTCAACGACGCGCACGGCCACCAGGCCGGCGATCGCGTCCTGGCGACGCTGGCCGGATCGCTGCGCCAGCACCTGCGCCGCACCGACATCATCGGACGCTACGGTGGCGAGGAATTCGGCGTGCTGCTGGACCACCTGACGCCGCAGGACGCCAGGCGGCTGATCGCCCGGCTGCTCGGCGAGTTCGCCACGCTCGACCACAGTGCCGGCCGCGACGACCACTTCCGGGTGACCTTCAGCGCCGGGATTGCCGGCTTCGAGGAAGGCTACGACCGGCACGCGTGGATCGACGCCGCCGACAAGGCGCTGTATGCCGCCAAGGCCAGTGGCCGGAATACCGTGATCGTCTCCGGCGAGACCGCGCCCGACCGCTAGCGGACGCCGCGTGGACGCCCGCCGCAGCCGGCGTCCTCACGAGGTCTTCTTCATCACCTGCATGGCGGTGGCGATCATCCCGGCCAGATCGGTGGTCGTCGCCGGTACGATCATCGTGTTGTTGGTGCGCGCCAGGTTGCCGAACTGGGTGATGTACTGCTCGGCGACCCGCAGTTGCACCGCTTCGGTGCCGCCCGGCACCTGCAGCGCCGAGGCCACTTCGCGAATCCCCTCCGCGGTCGCCCTGGCCACCGCCATGATCGCCGACGACTGACCCTCGGCCTCGTTGATCTGCTGCTGGCGCCGCGCCTCGGACGCCTTGATTACTTCCTGCTTGGCGCCATCGGCGCTGTTGATGGCCGCGTCGCGCTGGCCTTCCGAGGTCAGGATCACCGCGCGCTTCTCGCGCTCGGCCCGCATCTGCTTCTCCATTGCGGCCAACACGTCGGAGGGCGGGGTGATGTTCTTGATCTCGTAGCGCAGCACCTTGACGCCCCAGGGGTCGGTCGCCTTGTCGACCTCGCTGACCACCTGGGTGTTGATGTTGGTGCGTTCCTCGAAAGTCTTGTCGAGGTCGATCTTGCCGACTTCGCTGCGCAGGGTGGTCTGGGCCAGCTGCGAGATCGCGAAGATGTAGTCCGAGATGCCGTACGAGGCGCGCTCGGGATTGAGCACCTTCAGGTACAACACGCCGTCGACGCCGACCTGCACGTTGTCGCGCGTGATGCAGACCTGGGCCGGGATGTCGATCGCGGTTTCCTTGAGCGAGTGCTTGTAGCGGACCACGTCGATGAACGGCACCAGGATGTGGAACCCGGCGTCCAGGGTGCCGGCAAAGCGCCCGAGACGCTCGACCACGTAGGCGCTCTGCTGCGGGACGACGATCGCCGTCTTGGCCACGATGACCAGGACGAGAATCGCAAAGATGACCAGGACGATGAGACCTTCCACGTTCAGAGCGCTCCTTCGCGGCGGATCGAGATGGTGAGGCCGTCCACCGACGTCACCAGGCAGCGTTCGCCTGGCGCAATCGTGTCGGGCCCAGGGTTCCTGGCGGTCCAGACCGTGCCGCGCAGTTGCGCACGCCCGAGCCCGCCAGCCGGGATTCCGTCCATGGCAACCGCGACTTCGCCGCGCAGGGAGTCGATGTTGCCGGTGCGGGGGGTCCTTGTTTCCATCAAACGCAGCAGGGGGCTCCGGAAGAACACCAGCGCCGCCACCGACAGCGCCGAGAACAGGAACCACTGCACCCAGGGCGGGCCACCCAGGCCGAGCGCGTCGAGCAATCCGACCAGCAGGGCCCCGACCCCGAAGAACAACAGGAAGAAGCCGCCCGGGGTGGCCAGCTCGAGCCCCGTCAGGACGAGGCCGAGGACCACCCAGTACCACCAGATCATGCGCGCTCCGATGTAATAGACCTCGGCATTATAGGGCGGCTGGTTCTATGACGCCGCGACGACCTGTGCCACAATCGCGCGGTTCATGGCGGGAATGTGCGGGCCGTAGGGCGTTGTGCTCCATCTCCGGACCACCCCCCGGGCCGTCGCGCCGTGCCCAACCCCTGCCGCCAGTTGACGGGAACCCATCCAATGCCTGTTGTGCGTAGCCTTGTCACGAGTGCAATCAGCGTCGCGTTCGGCCTGCTGGCCGCCGCGCCCGTGCTGGCCCAGGAACATCGCCCCGGCGGCGAGGCGAACCTGGTGCTCCCCGACCTCAATTCGGTCCAGTTCCTCGGCCTCGGCGGGCACACCCTGCTGCTGGTCGGCCTGGTCGTGAGCGCGCTCGGCATGCTGTTCGGCCTGGTGATCTACCGGGACCTGCAGCGCATGCCGGTCCATCGCTCGATGCTCGACGTGTCCGAGCTGATCTACGAGACCTGCCTCACCTACCTGGCGCAGCAGGGCCGCTTCCTGTTGGTGTTGTGGCTGTTCATCGGGGCGATCGTCACGGTCTATTTCGGTCGCCTCGCCCACAGCGTCGACCCGGTCAGCGGCGTTGACGTCTACGGCTTTCCGCCGCTCAAGGTCGCGGTCATCCTGCTGTTCTCGCTGATCGGCATGGCTGGCTCCTACGGTGTCGCCTGGTTTGGCATCCGGGTCAACACCTTCGCCAACTCGCGCACCGCCTTTGCCAGCCTGGCGGGCCGCCCGTACCCGTGCTACGCGATCCCGCTCAAGGCCGGCATGAGCATCGGGATGGCGCTGATCTCGGTCGAACTGCTGCTGATGCTGGTGATCCTGCTGTTCGTGCCGGCCGACTATGCCGGCGCCTGCTTCATCGGCTTCGCCATCGGCGAGTCGCTCGGCGCGGCGGCGCTGCGCATTGCCGGCGGCATCTTCACCAAGATCGCCGATATCGGCTCGGACCTGATGAAGATCGTCTTCAAGATCAAGGAAGACGATGCCCGCAACCCCGGCGTGATTGCCGATTGTGTCGGTGACAACGCCGGCGACTCGGTCGGCCCGAGCGCCGACGGCTTCG
>JACDAO010000065.1 GCA_013695405.1 Acidobacteriota bacterium
TCTTGGGCGCGGAGATGCTTCTTGACCGTCAGTGGGTAGTACGTGCCCCCCTTGACCGTGGCGTCGTTTGCGATGATCAGCACCTCGCGTCCAGCCACCCGCCCGACGCCGGTGATCAGGCCGGCCCCCGGCGCATCGCCGTCGTAGAGGTCCCAGGCCGCCAGCGGCGAGAGTTCCAGAAAGGGCGAGCCCGGGTCGATTAGGCGATCGATCCGCTCGCGCGCCGTGAGCTTGCCCTGGGCACGTTGCCGGGCCTGGGCCTCGCTGCCGCCGCCGTCCTGGGCGCGCGCGCGTCGTTCGCGCAGCTGGCCGACCAGCCGGGTCATGTGGGCGGCGTTGCGGCAGAAGTCGTCGCTGCCAGGGTCGACGCTGGAGACCAGGCGGTCCATGCTCAACAGTCGCGACGGGTGGCCGGACGACGAACGCGAGCCTGGGGCATGGGCGGATTATAGGTGAGCCACGAGCGTGCTTCCCGGCCCGGAGAGCGTTCGGGTTTGATACGCTGTCGCCGTGACGACTCGAAGCTCGACCGCATTCCTCCGCCGGCCGGCGCCGATTGGACCTCGAACACCTGAATGTCCAGCATGAACACCGACCGCGTGTTGCGTCTGCTTATCGTCGGGGGCGACCCGGAACTGCACCAAGGTGTTGACCGCCTGCGCGAACGCCGCGCGATCGAGGTGCGCACTGCCACCCCGCGCGACGTCGACCAGATGCTGGACCGCTGGTGTCCCGACGTCCTGCTCACCGACCTCGACGCCGAAGGGACCACCGCGGTCGAGCTGATTCGACGCTGGAAGCAGGCGGCGCCCGACGCCGAGGTGGTGGTCACACGCAGCCCCACCGGCCTGCGCCCCGCCGATTGGTTGCGGGCTGGCGCCTTCGCGGTTGTCGGCCGGCCGGTCGAAGCCGACGAGCTCTCCGAGGAAGTCGAGCGCGCTGCCGAACGCGGCATCCTCCGCACCGAGAACCGGCAGCTGCGACGACAGCTCGAGGGCCCCGAGCGCTTCCCGGCGATTATCGGGCAGAGCAAGAAGATGCTCGAGTTGTTCGAGCTGGTCAGCGCGGTCGCCGGCAGCGACGCCAACATCCTGATCCTCGGCGAGAACGGCACCGGCAAGGAGATGGTTGCAAATGCCGTGCACGGCTCGAGCACACGCGCGCACGGTCCGTTCATCAAGATCAACTGCGCGGCGCTGCCCAAGGAACTGATCGAGTCCGAGCTGTTCGGCCATCGTCGTGGCGCCTTCACGGGCGCCTTTGCCGACAAGGAAGGGCTGCTGGCGATGGCCGAGGGTGGCTCGCTGCTGCTCGACGAGATCGGCGAGATGCCGTCGTACCTGCAGGCCAAGCTGCTGCGCGTGCTGCAGGAGCGCGAGTTCCGGCCGATTGGCAGCGACCGCAGCGTCCAGGCCGACTTCCGCTTGATGTGCGCGACCAACGTCGACGTCGAGGCGGCGCTCAAGGACGGCCGCCTGCGCGACGACCTGTACTTCCGCATCAACACCATCACGGTGCGGGTGCCGGCGCTGCGCGAACGGCTCGAAGACCTGGCGCCGTTGTGTCAGCACTTCATCGCGCTGTACACCGAACGGCACGGCCGTGCGCTGAGCGGGGTCAGCCCGCAGGCCTATCACCGCCTGATGCAGCATCGCTGGCCGGGCAACGTCCGCGAACTCGAGAACCTGATCGAGCGCGGCGTGCTGGTGGCGCGTGGCCAGGAATTGTTGCCAGAGGACCTGCCCGAATCGGTCTGCGCGACCCAGACGCCCGGCACGTCGCCGCCGGACGCGCTGCCGATGACGGCGACGCTGGCCGAAATCGAGCGGATGGCAATCCTGCAGGCGCTGCAGCGCACCAACTGGAACAAACAGGAAGCGGCGCTGCTGCTCGGCCTGTACCGGCCAACGCTGTACAGCAAGATGAAGAAGCACGGCATCCAGTCGCCGCCCCGTGCCCGGCGGCCCCAGGTCGGCGTCGACGCCGCGGCCTCGGAGTCACCGGCCTAAGGCTCTGCCGCGGTCGGCGCGCGCCGCCCGGAGGGCGAGCATGACGGATCGAACGAAAGTGATCCTCTCGGCGGCGGCTGGCACTGTCGGTGGGGCGGTGGTCGGCTACCTGCTCTGGACCAGTCGCGGCCTGTCCGTCCGCGACCACGTCGGCCCTGGCCTGAACGAGGTGCTGCAGCGCTTGCAGGATCTGCAGGCCTCGGTTCAGCATGCCCGCAAGGGCGCGCGTCAAAGCGCGTCCGGAGACCTGCCGAGCTGACCCTGCGCGTGGGGCACGCTGCGGGCCGCACCTCGTCCACCGCGAATCTGCCGTGACCGAACGATCTGCCAGCTGGTGGTCGCGTACCGGAGCCAGCACCGCGCTCGAG
>JACDAO010000079.1 GCA_013695405.1 Acidobacteriota bacterium
GGCCAGCTCAGTGGCCGCGACGAAGCGTGATTCTGCGGGAGCGTGACGCCGCGTCAAGGCGTCGCTCGCTGCGCTCGCCGCGTGCGCGGCCTTGACCCGGCGGTCCCGCTCCCGTGTTGTCCGCAGTTACCGTCGCGGTCCGTACTCACGCGTGCTGGTGAGCGGCGTATGAAGCCCGCACACTCCCCTGTCCCATGCGCGCGCATCTGTCGGTGTGGCTCGTCTGCGTCGCCGTTGGCATCTCGTCGGGCTGTCGGCTGGCCCGGGATCTCCTGCCGCGGACGCACACGACCGCGGTCGCGCCCGACGGTCAGGCGCGCGCTTTCGTACGGCAGCATCTGAACAGCGATCCTCCTGACGATCACCTGTACATCGCGCGTCCCGGCGAGCGGGCGCAGGAGGTGATGGCGCTGGCCCCTGATTCGGACTGGAGCCGGGCCATCGTGTGGTCGCCCGACAGCCGCAAAGTCGGGTTCCTCATCAACGACCAGCAGCTCGCCGTGTACGACACCCGAAGCTTCGAACTGGAGGCCATGCTGATCCTGGTCTCCGAGGGCTCGCAGGAGGTGCGCTCCGTGACCTTGAACAGCGCAGGCTCCGTGGCGTTCGACCTGGTTGAGCGCGCGCTGATGGACATCCCGGTAAAGAACGGCCAGCGCATGCAGGTCGGAGCTGTTCGGATCGGCCAGTACCGATCGGGCAGCCGCGTCGCCGCCCCCGAGCGAATGCTCGGGCGTCGCACGGTGAGCATCCCCTCGCCCCGCATGTCGCTTCGCCTGAGGTCGGCAGATGGTCAGCTGGCGGCCGAGGCTGGCTGGGCGCGACTGCAGGCCCGGGATGGCCGACAAGTGCGGGTGCCGTGGACCCGCGCCGATGACGGCACCGTGCGCCTGCCGGCGTTCGATGCCGGCCCACTTGAGATCCTCGAGGTGGGTGTGCCGGGCAGGTGGCGGACGGCAGTGCTGAGGGACGTCGCGGTGACCGCCTCGCCGGTGGACGTGACGCTGCCGGCTGAGTGATGGTGCTGGGCGACGTCTACAGTCGCGACTGCGCGTCGCGGAAGACGTCTTCAGCAGGACGGCTCGACAGTGTTCCCACCGCAAGCGCTTCGGCACGACGCTGCGCCTCCTCAGTCCATGCGCGGCTCACGTCCCGTGTCGGCGCGGCGTCGCAGCGTTTCGGCACGCGCTCGACCGGCCCTGCTCCCGTCTCCGGCGCGTTCTTGCTCGGCGCCCTTACCTCTTCGGTGCTCATCGGTGTGTTCCTCCAGGGCTTCAACCGAGTCAACGATCCGACATGGACTTGGCTCAAACATCCCCATCCGTCGACCGTCTTGCTACGTCGCGCAGGAAGCTACTGATGCGTGACTGGACAATCTCTTCAATTGTGCCAGCCGTTGCTTCTGGCCAGTGGTCCGCGGACCCGTCGGCGACGAGGTCGTCCCACGCGCAATTGAGCTTGTAGAACTGCGAGGATCTGCTGGGTGGACGGTGGCACGGGCAACAAAGTAGCACCTCCTCAGGTACCGCCGAGCGTCCGCACCCGCGCGACCTTCCGCTTCGAGCGCTTGGAGCTCCCGTGCCTCGAGCCACCGTGGCGCGCCAGCAGATGGACTTGATAGAAGCCATACGTTGCTGGCACCATCGTATGGCATGAAGAAGACCCTGCACATCGAGGACACGCTGCTGCGCGAGGCGCGAGCCGCAAGCGGCGCCTCCACGGACACGGAGACAGTGCGGCTCGGCCTGGAGGCGTTGGTACGTCAGGCGGCCTACCAACGATTGCGGGCGCTGCGCGGCAGCGAGCCGCGCGCGACGGACGTTCGACGGCGGCGAGAGACTGCCCTGCCCGCCAGGGCGTGAGCTCGCCGACGTATGGTGATCGTCGACACGTCAGTCTGGGTCCGCTTTCTGTCGAACCAGGCACCCTACGCAGCTGGGGTTGAACGTCTGCTCTCAGACGGTGAGGCCGTCGGTCACGAGTTCGTGTTCGGTGAGCTCCTGATCGGCGATCGCGGTGGTCGGCGACAGCTGTTGGACAGCTACGTGCTGATGGTCGAGGCGCCTGTCGTGCCGCACAGTGAAGTCGTGAGCTTCATCCGCGAGCGCAAGTTGTACGGCCGGGGCGTTGGCTGGGTCGACGCACACCTGCTGGCCTCGGCGCTGGTCAGTCGCGCGATGCTGTGGACCGCCGATGCGCGACTCGCCGCTGTGGCGAATGAACTCGGAGTGGCCTATTCCGGAAAGTAGCAACACAGAACCGTACGGGTGTCGTTTGTCAGATACACGTGTCGATTTCGTTCGGCTCGCGCAGGATCCCGGCTGGGCCTGACATCGCCCGTAAGGAACGCACTGCACGGCGAGTTCTATAGAACATAACGAGCCGGATTCGCCGGCCTTCTGGAACTACTGAGCCGCTTCAGCCACTCGGCCGTTCCGCCTCCCGCTCCTCGCGCGAGCGCCGCACTGGCCCTCCACGCGAGTCGAGCGGCCTCCCTGGCGCACCCACCGCTGGCTGCGTCGGTCCGGCACCGTCGATGCGCGTCCGCGCGTCGGCATCTCAACCGTTTCCGTTCAAGGAGCAGTCACATGCGCGCATGGCTGAACGTCGGAGAGGCGTTTTATTATTATGTTGTGTGGAAGTACTTGATCTACACCGCGTGCGAGCGCAGCGAGCTGCGCCACGTGCGCATCGGCGGGCGGCGCTGCATCCGCGTGCGGCCGGCGTGGCTCGACGAGTGGTACGAGCGCAGCACGCGGCACCTGCCCGGCGGGGGGAGTGGCGCGAACGCGACAACGACGGCGGTCACGTCAGTGGGTCGGTAACACCAGGGGAACGTCATGGGCCTGTACAAGCTGTGCGAACACAAGGGCCGCAACCGCGATCGCTGCGAGCACCCGTGGTGGGGCAGCTTCCGCGGCGTGCGCGTCAGCCTGACCAAGTGGGCCAATCGCGAGATCCGGTCGAAGGCCGAGGCCGGCGCTGTGCTCGACGAGATGCGCATGGCGATGCGCGCCGGGACGTTCGACGCCCGCGGTCTCGCGGCGCCGAAGGCCGGGCCCATGACGTTCCGCGAGCTCGCGGAGATCTACCGCGAGCAACACGTGATCCCAAAGCGCCTGGCTATGGGGAAGAACTACACCTGGTCGGTGAAGCCGTTCATAGAGCGCTTCGGCGATCGCGCCCTGGTCGACATCCGCACGGCCGACGTGCAGGAGTTCATCGCCGACCTCCGGAAGCCGCGCGCGATTCACCGACGCGGCGTGCGCGTGCTGTCGGCCAGTGGGGTGAACCGCATCGTCGACCTGCTCCGACACATGCTGAACT
>JACDAO010000136.1 GCA_013695405.1 Acidobacteriota bacterium
GCAGGCGGATCCGGTAGTCGATCAGGGTTCCAGGCTGCATCGCGATCGGGTGCGGCGACAGCACCTCGAAGTGCAGCCAGGGCGGGGTCAGCACGTTGAGGTTGCGGGCGTCGCCAAAGAACGGGAACACGTGCTCGACGGGCACCGGCAACCACGCCGTGGTCGACAACTCGAACGTGCCGCGCCGCAGGGGGACCTCGGGCCCAGGCGTTGCTGGCGCGGTGGCGGCGGCGAGGTCGGAACCCATACCCGGAGATCGACGCGTCGCCGCTGCCGACCGATTCGCGGCGAGTGCTTCCAGGCGTCCTCAGGCGTCAGGCGTCGGGCATCAGGCATCAGGCATCAGGCATTATTCTTCCACGTAGTCCAGCTCTTTGCCGTACGTCTCCTCGAGGCCGGTCAAGGCGACCACGGCTATCAGCAGCGTGACCGCGCCGACGATCAGCGCGCTGTTGACGATGCCGACCTGCGGGCGCAGCCAGCCAATCGACGACGTCAGCAGCACCACCGATCCGCGCACCACGTTGGGCACGGTGGTGGTGGCGGTGGCGCGGATGTTGGTGCCGAACTGTTCGGACGCCACCGTCACGAACACCGCCCAGTAGCCGACGCCGAAGCCGAGCGCGACGCACAGCGTGTAGAAGCCCCGCAGCGAGAACGGCGCGAACAGGAAGTAGGTCGCCACGAACGTCGCCGTCAGTAGCTGGAACAGCAGCACCACGCGGCGCCGGCTGCCGATGAACTGACTCAGGAAGCCGCTCGCGAGATCACCACCAGCCAGACCGAGGTACGCAAACATCACCGCCCGGCCCGCGGCAGGCGGCTCGGCCATCCCCAGCGCCAGACCGATCTCCGGCGAGAAGGTGATCAGAATGCCGATGACGTACCAGATCGGCACGCCGATCAGGATCACCGCGGCGTACTTCCGGAAGCGGTCCCAGCGGTTGAACAACTGCAGCACGTTGCCACGCGTGCTGCCGGTCTGCCGCACGCTCTCGAACATCCCTGACTCGTACACGCCGATCCGCAGCGCCAGCAGCGCGAAGCCCATCACCCCACCGACGATGTAGGAGGTGCGCCAGTCGAACCGGTCGCCGACCAGCGCCGCGGCGACCGCGCCGAGGATGCCGGTGGCCGCGACGATCGTGGTGCCGTAGCCGCGGGTCTCCTTGGGCAGGATCTCGCTGACCAGCGTGATCCCGGCGCCGAGCTCGCCGGCCAGGCCGATGCCGGCGACGAACCGCAGCCAGGCATAGGCCTCCACCGACTGCACCCACGCATTGGCGAGATTGGCCGCCGAGTACAGGAAGATCGATCCGAACAGCACGCTCAGCCGACCGCGGCGGTCGCCCAGCACACCCCACAGCAGCCCGCCGATCAGCATGCCGGTCATCTGCATGTTGAGCAGCCGCTCGCCGGCGACCAGCAGCTGGTCGCCCTGCACGCCGAGGCTCCGCAGGCTGGTGACCCGGACGATGCTGAACAGCAGCAGGTCGTAGATGTCGACGAAGTAGCCAAGTGCGGCCACGACCACCGACAGGACGACCACGCGCGACAGCGGGCGCGCCGGCGGCGCGTTGGAGGGGGCGACGGCCATGGATGGCCTCAATTATCGTCTAGGCTTCGCGGCGACGGAGGCGCGGCGTCAGCGCGACGAGGCGGGCGCGGACGCGAGCCCAGCCTTTTGTCACGGCCAGATCGTCGAACAGCGAATAGGCGACCGGGGTGACCAGCAGCGTCAGCAGCAGCGACAAGGTCTGGCCGCCGATGACCACCACCGCGATGGTGCGGCGTTCCTCCGCGCCAGGACCGGTACCGAGCGCCAGCGGCAGCATGCCGCCGACCAGCGCCAGCGTGGTCATCAGGATCGGCCGCAGCCGGTCACGGTTGGCGGTCATGATGGCCTGATGACGCGGCAGGCCCTGCGCCCGCAGGTTGTTCATGTGGTCGATTTGCAGGATCGAATTCTTCTTCACGACCCCGAACAGCACCAGCAGGCCGAGCGCCGAGAACAGGTTCAGGGTGTTGCCGGTCAGCCACAGGGCCAGCAGCGCGAACGGCACCGACAGCGGCAGCGACAGCAGGATGGTCAGCGGGTGGATCGTGCTCTCGAACTGCGCCGCCAGGATGATGTACATGAAGACCACCGACAGCGAGAACGCCCACAGGAACTCGACGAAGGTCTTTTCGAGTTCGCGGCCCTTGCCGGCAATGCTCAATGAGTAACCGGCCGGCATGTTCAGGTCGGCGGCGGCGGCGCGAAATGCATCGATGCGGTCCTGCTGGCCGAAGCCCGGCGCGACGAAGCCGCGCAGGCGGGCATCGCGCTGGCGATCGAGGCGGTCGACGCGCGACGGGCTCTGCGACGACTCGATCGTCACCAGGTTGTCGAGCCGCATCAGGCGGCCGTCGCGGGTTGGCACCAGCAGCCGGCTGATCGTCCCGATCTCGCGACGGTCGGCCTCGGTGAGGCGCAGCTGCACGTCGTAGTCGTCGTTGACGACCACGTCGCGGTAGCGCGTCACCTCGTCGTCGCCGCCGACCAGCAGGCGCAGCGCCGAGGCGACGTCCTGGGTGTCGACGTCAAGGTCCGCAGCGCGGGCGCGGTCGATCTTGACGCGCAGTTCAGGCTTGTCGAGCTTCAGCGAGGTGTCGCCGTCGATCATCCCGAGTTCGGACGAGCGGAGCCGCAGCATCTCGGTGTACTTGGCGAGTTCCTCGAGCACTGGTCCCTGAATCGAGACGTCGAGATCGTAGGGGCCGCCGCCGAAGTTGAACGACTGCATGTTGCGCGGACCGCCGCGCATCTCCGGATGCGTGCGGATCGCCTGCCGGACCTGGCCCATCACAGCGCGCTGCGAGTAGTTACCCTGGAAGGCCTCCCAGGGCCGCAGCCGAAGGCTGGCACCGACCAGCCGCCCGAACGAGAACACCCGTTCCTCGTGCGGCGCGATCCGGACGTACATCTGGCCCTGGTTGACTGCGCCGAGGAAGCTGCCGCCAACCGTGGAGAGCACGGTGCGCACCCCGTGCAGGGCGCGGATCTCCTGCTCGATGCGGCGCATCGCCTCGTCCATCGCGACCATGCTGGTGCCTTCGGGAGCGTTCAGCTGGACCTCGAACTCGGCCTCGTCGACGTCGCTCGGGACGTACTCCTGCCTGACCAGGCCATACAGCGGAATGGCCGACAGCGCCACCACCAGGGCCACGCCCATCATCAACGGGCGGTGACCCATCGCCCAGCCGAGGGCGCGCGCGTAGAAGGCGTCGATGTGGCGATAGAAGCCGGTCCGCGACGCCGCCGCGCCATGCGACTCGCGGTGCCGCTCGGCCTCGCCACGCAGCAACCGGGCGCTCATCATCGGCGTCAGCGTGAAGCTGACCAGCAGGCTGACCAGGATCGCCACCGCCGCGGTGATGCCGAACTGGTAGAGGAAGCGCCCGGAGATGCTCGACATGAACGACACCGGGATGAAAATCACCGCCAGGCTGAGGGTGGTGGCCAGCACCGGCAACGCGATCTCCGCCGTGGCCGCCCTGGCCGCGGCAAAGCTGTCCATCTTCTTCTCTTCGACCCAGCGGAAGATGTTCTCCAGCACCACGATGGCGTCGTCGATGACGATGCCGACCATCAGCACGAGCGCGAGCATGGTCACGCTGTTGAGCGTGAAGTCGAGCGCCTTCATCACCCCGAAGGTGGCCACCACCGAGGTCGGAATCGCGACGCCGGCGATGATCGTCGCGCGCCAGCTGCGCATGAAGGCGAACACCACCAGGCAGGCCAGGATGCTGCCCAGCACCAGGTGGATGTTGATCTCGTGCAGGGCGTTGTAGATGTAGCGTGACTGATCGCGGATCACCTCGAGCCGGACGTCACCGGGCAGCTGCGCCTGCACCCGCGGCAGCGCCGCCTTGATGCCCTCGATCACCGCGACGGTGTTCGAGCCGGACTGGCGGCGGACTTCGAGCAGCACGGTCGGGCGGCCGTCGAGCCGAGCCAGACTGCGTTGCTCCTTGGTGCCGTCCTCGACCGTGGCGACGTCGCTGATCCGCAGCGGCACGCCGGCCCGGCTGGTGATCATCAGGTCGGCGAAGTCCTTCGGCGACTCGACCCGCCCCATGGTGCGGAGCACTTGCTCCTGGACGTCGGTGGTGACGTTGCCGCCCGGCAGGTCGGCGTTCTGCCGAACCAGCGCATCACGGACCGAGGCCACCGGGATGCCATAGGCGGCCAGCCGGTTCGCGTCCAGCCAGATGCTGATCGCGCGCTCCTGCCCGCCGACGATCAGCACCTCGCCGACCCCGGAGGCCCGCTCGAGCTGCACCTTGGCGACCTTGTCGGCCAGTTCGGTCAGCTCGCGCACCGAGCGGTTGCCCGAGAGCGCGATCGAGATGACCGGCGTCGAGTCGTTGTCGAACTTGGCGATCACCGGCGGGCGCGCGTCACGCGGCAGCCGACTCAATGCGGTGGCGACGCGGTCGCGGACGTCCTGCGCGGCGACGTCGACGTTGCGGCTGAGGTCGAACGTCGTCAGCACCAGCGAGATGCCGGGTCCGGAGACGCTGCGCAACTCGGTGATGCCTTCGACGGTGTTGATCACCTCCTCGAGCCGCTGGCTGACCAGCACTTCGACTTCTTCGGGCGAGGCACCGGGCAGCAAGGTGCTGACGCGCACAGTCGGCAGGTCCACCGACGGGAAACGGTCGACCCCGAGCCCCAGATACGAGGCCGCGCCGACGACGACCAGCGACAGCACGATCATGCTGGCGAAGACCGGGCGACCAATGCAGATGTCTGCGAGTCTCTTCATGGGGCGACGCGCACCTTCTCTCCGTCGACCATGTTCCCGGGAGTGACGATGACGCGATCGCCAACGGCGAGCCCCTCCAGGATCTCGACGGCGTCGCCTTCGCGCCGGCCGAGTGAGACGCGCTTCTCGACGACCTGGCCGTTGCCGACGGTCAGGACCTTCTCGACACCGGCGAACGCCACGATCGAGCTGGCCGGAACGACGATCGAGGGGGCCTGGGCGGCGATGATCACCTCGGCGGTGGCAAACGAGCCGGGCCGGATGGTGCCGGCCTCGTTGGCCACTTCGGCCTCGATCCGCAGCGACCGGCTCTGCTCGTCGATGGCGGGGCTGACCCGCACGACCCGTCCGGGATACTCGCGGCTGTCGCCCTCGACGCGGACGCGCACCTGCTGGCCGACCTTCAGGCTGTTGGCGTCGCGTTCCGGCACGTCAGCCTGCAGGCGCAACGGGTGCATGCGCACCAGCGTGGCAATCGGGGCCCCGGCCGCGACGTACTGCCCGGCCGAGGCAGTCCGCTCGCGGATCGTGCCGGGAAACGGCGCCAGCAGTGCCGCGTCGGTCAGTTGCTGCCGGGCCAACTCGAGTTCCGATCGCCGCTGCGCCAGCACGGCCTGACGGTTGTGCACTTCCTCGATGGCATCGGCGTAGCGGCCGTCGGCGACCTTGAGCGCCGCGTTGGCCGTGTCCAGTTCGGCGCGCGAGGAGATGCCGCGGTCGACGAAGGTCTTGATCCGGTCGTAGCTGAGGGTGGCCTCGTCCAGCACCGCGCGCGACTGCCGCACCAGCGGCGTCGACTCGGGATCGACCCTGGCGGCGGCGTCGCTCGGGTCCAGGCCCAGTCGGGCTCGCGACTGCTGGACGGCGGCTTCGGCCTGCTGGACCTGCAACTGGAAATCGACCGGTGCGAGCCTGGCGACCACCTGCCCGGCGCCGACCCGACTGCCCAGGTCAACCGAGATGTGCTCGATCCGACCCGGCACCTTGAACGACATGGCCACCTGATCCTCGGCGGCCAGCGTGCCGGTGACGGTCACCGCACGAACGAGCGTCCGCCGCTCGGCGGCCTGCACCGTGACCGGGGCGGGCTCGGCGGCAGCGCTGCCCTTGCCGGCCGCCGCTGGCGACGACGACCCTCCCCCACAGCCGCCACTTACCAGGGCGAACAGCGCCAACGCCGGCGCCGACGCAAGAAACATCGGGCAGACGCGGCGGGTCCAGCGCAAATCGGCGATCACGAGGTCCAAGGAAACAAGGCGCGACATCGATCCCCTCCCCACAGTACGACGCCGGGGCGCACGGCGCTTCCTGCGAGCAGCAGCGTCATGCGGCGGAAGTGGAGCCGACCGGTCGCTCGCGAGACGGTACACTAACCCCCGCATGCATCCCTGGCACGACATCTACGTCGACGACCACCTGATTGCCAAGAACTTCCCCGTCGTCATCGAAGTGCCGATGGGCAGCAAGAACAAGTACGAGCTCGACAAGGAGTCCGGACTGATGCGCCTCGACCGTGTGCTGCACAGCGCGGTCTACTACCCGGCCAACTACGGCTTCGTGCCGCGCTCGTTCTGCGACGACGACGACCCGCTCGATGCGCTGGTGCTCGGCCAGGAGCCAGTGCATCCACTCACCGTGGTCCAGGCGCGGGCGATTGGGGTGATGCGGATGCGCGACGAGAAAGGGCTCGACGACAAGATCATCGCCGTCAGCACGCTCGACCCGGCCTTCAACGACTACACCACCCACACCCAGCTGCCCGGCCACACCCTGCGCGAGATCCGGCGCTTCTTCGAGGACTACAAGACGCTCGAG
>JACDAO010000142.1 GCA_013695405.1 Acidobacteriota bacterium
AGGTGCGCGGCGATCGAGAGCAGCTCGGCGCGCGGCACGTCGCGCAGGAACGGCAGCTCGGCAAGTGCCGAGACGAAGGCCGGGGGCACCTCGCCACGGTAGCGCCGCCAGCGGTCGAGTGCCAGCCGAACGCCGTCGAGCAGCACGCGCGCCACCTCCCCGAGGAGCATGAACTATTATAAACCCACGAACATCGCAGCCATACCGACCGCCATCGCCTGCGACACCACATCGCCGCGCGTCCACAGCTCGCCGAGGCTGTCCGCGTAGCGAAGGTCGCGCGCTTCGAGGATCGCGATCGGGATCAGCACGATCAGCAGCCCATACGCGAAGCCGAACGCGGTGTACACGCGCTCGTCGCGGGTCAGCGCCGCACCCGCGCGCAGCTTCGCGACGAGCTCGTCGCGGACGAAATGGACCGAGTTGGCGCGCAGGGCCGGCAGCTCCAGATAGTCAACCAGGACGAAGTAGCCGTCGAGATCGAGGATCGGCAGGAAGTTGAAGAATGCGTTGGCGATCCAGATCGAGGCGCCTTTGAACAGGAACGCCCCCATCTCGGTGCCGTCCAGGGGCGCGGCGATCAGGGCCAGGGCGCCCCCGAGCACTAGCATCGCGTATGGGCCGGACAGCGAGGCGGCCATGCGCTGACGGCGGTCGGCCATCCAGACGTCCGACGACTCGACGTAGGCGACCGGCACCCCGTAGTAGAGCAGCAGTCCGGCACCGTTGATGCGCCGCCCGTGCCGCTTGATGGTCAGCCCCTGCGCGATCTCGTGCAGCCCCACGCCCAGCGTGTCCAGGAATGCCAGCGTGATGAGGCCGAGCGTGTACGAGCCGTTCGTCTTGAACAGCACGTGCTCGGCGCTCAGAACCTGGCGCCACCACACGACCAGCCCGACGACGATGAGGACGATCCACGCGATTCTGGCCGGCCGCGAGTACAGCACCCAGCCGAACCGTCGGTACGCCGTCTCAAACAACGCGTCGGCTGAGCGTAGCCGGAAGAGCTCGATCGAGACGGCACGACCCAGGAGGCTCGCGGCGCGACCCGCCCACGACGACGACGCCAGGTGCCGCTCGGCGGTGGCCTGGAGGTCGAACGGGGCACTACCGAGGAACCCGCCCGCGCGCAGCTCGCGCACCAGCCGCGCCAGGCGATCCGCCACGAACGCGCCGCGCGCCTGGAAGTGTGCCACCGCAATCTCGCGGACCGTCGCGCGACCGTCCATCCGCTGCCACAGCGCGTAGTCGAGCGGGTCGAGCCGCAGGTAGCGGGGCGTGGGGCTGCGCAGCACGTAGTACGGCTGGCCGTGGCGATTGGCGAGCGCGGCTACCTCGACGTCCGGCGTGGGTACCGGCACCCACGTCCCGAGGTCCAGGGCATCGTCGAGGGCCCGCCAGACGTCGATGCCGGATTCAAGGGCCACGGACGCACGGGCGCCAGGGTCTTCGACCGTTGCCGTATCAGGTGCGAATGCCGGCTGTCCGGGTGCGCCAGTCCTGGGTGCCAACAACTCGGATGCGCCGGCCCCGGGTGCCAACAATTTGGGTGCGCCGGCCCCGGATGCCACAACGTCGTGTGCAGTGCGCGCCGATGTGCCGAGCGCGTCCCAGAGCCCGCCACTCGCACGCCTCGGAGGCGACGTGTCGAGGTTCATCGGTGCGAGAGGGCCGAGCGGCCCGCTAGACGAGTCGCGACGCGCTGCGCGGCCGGTCGTCTAGCTGTGCCGGCCCGCGTCCGTCCACCGAGCCGGTGATCGCCGCGCGCTCGTCGGGCGTGAGGTCGTAGCCTCTGAGCGCCTGCACCGGGTCCGCGCGCAGCAGATCGGCGAAGTGGCGCTCGCGGAGCGCGCGCGCCAGGATCTCGCCAACCGCCTCAGCGCTCACGTGTCGCCCCCGCGCCCAATTCCTGAGATTTCGAGACGAGTATAGCGGCTCCCGCGCCCTGGCCCTCGCTCCCGTTACTCTGGCGGGTCCGTCCAGCGGCCGTGCGCGCGGATCAGCTCCACCAGGCGGTCATCAGCGTCCTCCTGCGACACGTTCTTCTCGACGCATTCCTTCCCGACGTACAGGTTCACCTTCCCCGGCGCCCCCCCAACGTAGCCGAAATCGGCGTCCGCCATCTCGCCGGGGCCGTTCACGATGCAGCCCATGATGGCGATCTTCACGCCGCTGAGGTGGCCGGTCACGTGCTTGATGCGGTCGGTCGTCGGCTGGAGGTCGAACAGGGTGCGCCCGCAGGATGGGCAGGCCACGAACTCGGTCTTCGAGATGCGCGCGCCGCTGGCTTGCAGCGCGTTGAAGGCGAGTCGAATCGCGGTCGGATCCTCGCCGCCGCGCACTTCAACGCTGTCCCCGATGCCGTCGCAGAGGAGGCCGCCGAGCGCCACGGACGTCCGCAAGAGCCGCTCGTACGGGTTGTCCTGCTCGGGCGCGACGAGGTGGAGCGGGAGGCGCAGACCGTCCGCGTCCAGCCGCGCGGCGAGCAGGCGGTACGCCCGAATGGTGGCCGACGCATTCGGGGTGGCAATCGCGAGCAGCGGGCGGACGCCGCCGTCGATGGCCGAGTGCGCCCAGCCGAGCAGCCGCGCCACGGTCGCGTCGACTTCAATGCCGTCGCTGGCCGTTTCGAGGATGAGCGCCTGCGTGCGGGC
>JACDAO010000183.1 GCA_013695405.1 Acidobacteriota bacterium
GCCGCAGCCGATGTCGAGCAGCGAGCCGGTCGCGCCACTCAGGTGGGTCCCGAGCGTCGTCGCATAGACCGGATCGCCGGAGAGCTTGCCGCGCGCGAACTCCCACGCGGTGATGCCGGCGTCGAGATACCGATCGCTGGCGCGTCGGGCGAGCAGCCTGAAGAACGGGTCGCGTTCCGGACGGCGCGCCACGTACGTGATCAGCCCGCCGATCAGCCCGACGATGATGCCGACGACCACGCTGCCGACAACCAGGTCGACGCCGAAGTGCCAGATGTTGCCAGGCTCGAGCAGGGTCGTCGACAGGTCGAGCAGGTGCCCGCGCCTGACCAGCGCCCCGGCCTGCACCTCGGCATACAGCAAGGGCGGCAGGATCAGCGGGTTGACGACATTGGCGGCGAGGTAGACCTTGAGCCGGTTGAGGCGGAACAGCGCGCCGGCCAACCAGCACAGGAAGAAGTGGAAGCCCCAGAACGGCGTGCAGCCGATCATCAGTCCGGTGCCGACCGCGATCGACTCGCGGCCGCGCGAGTCGCCCTCGGTGCGGAGCGCGTGGATGGCGCGTTGCAAGCGGGTCGCCCGCGTCAGCGCGCGGGCACTACCGACCAGCGGAGCCGAGGACATCTTCAGGTATTATGACGGCTCGCCCCGCGCGGGAGGATGCGGGTGTCCAGCTGATGCCCAGGTCACAGGTCACCACATCCGCCGTGCTCGCCACATTGGCCCCCACTCCGCCTGCCTGGGTGGACACCCTGGTGGGAGCCGCCCCGCAACTGGATCGGATCGTCACGGACGGCCTCTCGGTCGAGGTGCGCACCGGCGCACACTTCACCCACCTGGCGGTACACGTCCCCGACGCCGATGCGCTGGCACCCGAGGCCCTGCACGCCCGCGTGCGTGACGCGTATCTGGCGGTGGCGGGCACCCTCAACCAGCAACAGCGCCATCCGCTGCGATTCTGGAACTTCGTGCCGCGGATCCACACCCCGGCCGGTCCTGGCGTCGACCGCTACATGGTCTTCAACGGCGGCCGGTTCGCCGCCTGCGAGCACTGGCACGGCTCACCCAACGACTTCGATCACACGCTGGCGTCTGCCTCGGGCGTCGGGATCCTCGGCAGTTCGCTGGCGGTGCACTGCCTGGCTGCCGATGTCGCCGGCGAGCCGGTCGAGAACCCACGCCAGGTGCCGGCCTATCGCTACTCGCAGCGCTACGGCCCGCGTCCGCCGTGCTTTGCCCGCGCCACCCGCCTCTTGAGCCCGGTCGACGGGGCCTGGTGGCTGCTGGTCGCCGGCACCGCGAGCATCTGCGGCGAGGAGACGATGCACGCGGGCGACATCGAGGCGCAGACGATCGAGACGTTCGCAAACCTCGATGCGCTGCTGAGCACCGCGCACAGCAGGCGCACGGGCGGCCTCGTGGGGGTCGCGGCGCCTCGTTTCACCAGCGTGCGCGTCTACATCGTCCGTCCCGACCACCTGGCGGTGGTGCGCGACCTGGTCCAGGGGCGCTACGGCGAGGTGCCCGAGATCGAGTACGCGCAGGCCGAGTTGTGCCGCACCGACCTGCTGGTCGAAATCGAAGGCGTTGCCGAGCTCTGACGCTAGCGAGCTCCAGACGGCCCGACGTCAGCCAGCGTCACGGCGCCACGTGCCACGACCGCGCCCGAAGCGGTCACCGTGCCCTCGATCTTGAACAGGCTGCCCATGCGACCGACCACGGTAACGGTGGCCTCCAGGGTGACCCCGACGCCGCAGCCGGACGGAAAGCGGAAGCCGTCGACGGCCGCGACGCGCAGCGCCCGTGGCCACGGCGGCGCACCGGGCAGCGGTACGCCAACCGCCAGTCCGCCAGCCTGCGCAATCAACTCGATCAGGACGACCGCCGGGACGACCGCGACGTCTGGAAAGTGGCCCTGGAAGTAGAAGTCGTCGGCGCGCGTGACGCGCCGGCAGACGGCCTGGCGGCCAGGTTCGACCGAGACGACCTCCTCGACCAGGCGCATCGGCGGCGCGTGCGGCAACAGCGAGAGATAGTCCACGACGTATCATCGCCCAGGCCGGCGCGATGACTTCCCCTTCGCTGATTGCAGACGCGTTCGCGGCGGTGGTGCGCGATCGCGCCGACGAGGTGCTGCTCGAGGCGCCGAGCAACCGTTGCGCCTGCACGGCCAGGCAGATCGACGACCGCGCGCAACAGTTCGCGACGGCCTTCACGCGATCGCGGCTGGCGGCCGGGCACGTCGTGCTCGCCGCCATCGGCAACCACCCGTCGATGCCGTCCCTGGTGCTGGCCTGTCTGCGCGGCGCACTGCCGCTGCTGCCAGTGGACCACAGCGCACCGGTCGCCGAGGTGCTGGCGCTGGCGCGTCGCTGGCGCGCGGCCGTGCTG
>JACDAO010000223.1 GCA_013695405.1 Acidobacteriota bacterium
CCTTGGCGCTGGTGAACTCCGAGGCCAGCGGCGAGTTGAGCTCGGCCGACACATCGGTGTACTTGGCATCGAGCACCACGCCGAGGAAGCCGCGGTCGCGGTAGATGAAGTCGTACTCGTAGCCGAAGCGCCACGCATCCCACTTGAACTCGGCGCTGACCGGCAGCCCGACGTCGTAGCGGATGCCGTTGAAGACCAGGGTGCGGCGCAACACGGTGTCGGCGGCGTACTTGATCGGCGTGTAAGAAAGCCGGAACTTGTGCTTGCGGGCCGGGCGCAGCACGAGGCGGAATTCCCGGAACCTGGCCTTCTCGACGTCGAGGTCATCGACCAGGTCGATCGGCGTGCCGGGGATGCCGAACTGCTCGCTCGAGAAGACGATAGTCGGGGTCGGGTTCCAGAACCCCACCGCGCCCTCGACATGGTAGGACTCGCCCGTTGCGGGGTCGCCCGCGGACGGACGGTACTGGGCGAGGGCAGGCGCTCCACTCAGCAGGAGCAGCGCGCAGGCGGCGGACAGCCGTGCAGACAGTCGTCGGTTACGCATAGATCTTCCGTGCCCCGGTATGTCCGTGCTGCATGATGCGGTGGGCAGGCCGGCATGGAAAACGACGCCCGTGCACAGCCTGGGAAGCGTGCGTCGCCACCATACCACACGGTCCGCGCCGATTTCGTCCGGCTGAACTGGCGGGCTCGATCGACCCGCCGAGGCTCCTATAATCGACGGGTGTTGTCTGCTTTTGGCCGGCTGTTGCCCTACGTGGCCCGGTACCGGCGTCCGATCGTGCTGGGCCTGTTGTGCGCGGTCGCCTCCAACGTCTTCACGCTGCTCACGCCGTGGGTGCTCAAGTACGCGGTCGACGACCTGACCAGCTCGGTCAGCCGCTCGCGGCTGGCGCTGTACGCCGGCGCGGTCCTGGCCATCTCGGCCGTCGGCGGGCTGTTCCGCTACCAGATGCGCCTGCTGATGATCGGCGCCTCGCGCGGCATCGAGTACGACCTGCGCAACGACTTCTTCGCCCACCTGCAGCGCTTCCCGCGCGGCTACTTCGATCAGTCGCGCACCGGCGACCTGATGTCGCGCGCCTCGTCGGACCTCGGCGCGGTGCGAATGATGGTCGGCCCGGCGGCGATGTACGCCGTGTCGACTGGCGTGCTGGCGGTGGCGGCGGTGTCGTTGATGCTGTCACTCAACGTCCGGCTGACGTTGCTGCTCGTGGCGGCACTGCCGGCGGTGTCGCTGATGGTCAAGTACTTCGGCGCCGCGATTCACGTCCGGTTCGAGCAGATCCAGGCGCAGTTGTCCGAGATCAGCGCCATCACCCAGGAAGCGCTGGCCGGCGTACGGGTGGTGCGCGCCTACGGCCAGGAAGACACCGAGCGCCGCAAGTTCCTCGCGGCCAACGACGAGTACGTCGCGCGCAACCGGCGGCTGATCCTGCTGCAGGCCTGCTTCTACCCGAGCATGACCTTCGGCTTCGGGTTGTCGACCGTCGGCTTCCTCTATCTGGGTGGCCGCGAAGTCGTCGAAGGCCGCCTGACCCTCGGCGAGTTCGTCGCCTTCAGTGGCTACCTCGGGCAGCTGGCCTGGCCCCTGGTCGCGTTCGGCTGGGTCACCAATCTGCTGCAGCGCGGGCTCGCGTCGTGGCAGCGGATGCTGACCGTGTTCGACACCGAGCCGTCGATTGCCGACCGTCCCGATGCGCGCGATCTGCCGACGCCGATCGCCGGCGACCTCCGGATCCGCCACCTGACGTTCGCCTACGGCAGCGGCCCGCCGGTGCTGCAGGACGTCGACCTGCACGTGCCTGCCGGATCGACGGTGGCCATCGTCGGCGCCACCGGCAGCGGCAAGTCGACGCTGGTGCACCTCCTGGTTCGTCTGTACGATCCGCCGCCCGGGACCGTATTCATCGACGGTCACGACGTCCGCGAGGTGCGGCTCGCGCAGTTACGTGGCGCGGTCGCGTTCGTGCCGCAGGAGACGTTCCTGTTCAGCACGACGTTGGAAGAGAACATCGCCTTCGGCGCGTTCGGCCTCGACGATCACGACCGACGCGTCGGGGTCGACGCGGCCGCGGCGACAGCCCGTCTCGACAAGGACGTGGCCCACTTTCCGGGCGGCCTGCAGACCCGCGTCGGTGAGCGCGGCCTGACCCTGTCGGGCGGCCAGAAGCAGCGCACCGCGATTGCGCGGGCGCTGATGACCGGGGCGCCGGTCCTGGTCCTGGACGACGCGTTGTCGGCAGTGGACACGTACACCGAGGAGGAGATCCTGTCGCGGCTGCGCGCGGTCAGCGCCGACCGCACCACGATCATCGTCGCGCACCGGATCTCCGCGGTCCGCCACGCCGATCAAATCGTCGTGCTCGACGCCGGACGGATCGCCGAGCGTGGCACCCACGACAGCCTGGCCGTCGCCGGCGGCCTCTACAGTGATTTGGTCCGGCAGCAGCAACTCGAAGCCGAACTGGCGGTCTCCTGATGTCGGCGCACGACGACGAGATGCTGGGCAAGGCGTACGACGGACGACTGATGCGCCGCCTGCTCGGCTACCTGCGGCCGTACTGGGCGCGCGCGCTGGTGTCGTTGCTGGCGATAGTCGTCGGGGTCGGCCTCCAGCTGGCCCAACCATTCCTGATCAAGCGCGCGATCGACGAGTCTATCGCCACCGGCGATCTGTCTGGCCTGCCGTTGATCGCGTTGCTCTATCTGGGCACGCTGGCCGGCGCCTTCGTCGCGGAGTTCCTGCAGACGACCACCCTGCAGATGCTCGGGCAGCGGATCATGTACGACCTGAGGCGCCAGGTCTATGACCACCTGCAGCGGCTCGACCTGGCCTACTACGACCGCAACCCGGTCGGCCGGATGATGACGCGCGTCACCAGCGACGTCGATGCCATCAACGACTTGTTCACGTCCGGGGTGGTCTCGATCTTCGGCGACGTCCTCTCACTGATCGGGATCGTCGTCGTGCTCGTGACGCTAGACTGGAAGTTGGCCCTGCTGACCTTCTGCGTGCTGCCGCTGATCCTGGTCGTCACGCAATGGTTCCGCCGACACGTTCGCGAGTCCTATCGCGAGGTGCGTACCTGGGTCTCGCGTCTCAACGCCTTCCTGCAGGAGAACCTCACGGGCATGAGCACCGTGCAGCTGTTCCGGCGAGAGGGTCGGGCGTTCGCGCAGTTCGACGAGGTCAATCGCGAGCACCGCGACGCCAATCTCCGCTCGATTTACTACTACGCAGTGTTCTACCCGGCGATCGAGCTGATCGGCGCGCTCTCGACGGCGCTGATCCTGTGGTTTGGCGGCGCCTCGGTGGTCGGCGCCACGCTCAGCATCGGCACCCTGGTTGCCTTCATCCAGTACGCGCAGCGCTTCTTCCGGCCGATTTCGGACATGTCCGAGAAGTTCAACCTGCTGCAGGCGGCGATGGCCTCCTCCGAACGCCTCTTCGGCCTGCTCGACACACCCGTGGTCATCGCGGACGGACGCGGGAGTCGGGAGTCGGCAGTCGGGAGTCGCACTGCCGCTGACGTCGCCGCCCTCCACCGAGACGTACCCGCCGTCCATCGAGACGTCGCCGCCGCCCACCCTGACGTCGCCGCCGTCCACCCTGACGTCGCCGCCGCCCACCCTGACGTAGCCGGCGGACTTGTCCGACGGGCCCCTCGCGATTCCGTCCCCGGTCCGGGACGAATCGTCGTCGACGACGTGACGTTTGCCTACAACGCTGGGACCGACGTGTTGCGGCACGTCTCGTTCACGGTCGAGCCCGGGCAGCGCGTCGGCATCGTTGGCGCCACCGGATCGGGCAAGAGCACCCTGATCAACCTGCTGCTGCGTTTCTACGACGTCGGCAGCGGCCGCATCCTGCTCGACGGCATCGACATCCGCGAGCTGCCGTTGGCCCAGTTGCGGCAGCACTTCGCGTTGGTGCTGCAGGACGTCTACCTGTTCTCGGGCACGATCGCCGGCAACATCCGGCTCGGGCGCGACGACATCAGCGACGCGCGCGTGCGCGAGGCCGCCGAGGCGGTCCACGCCGATGAGTTCATCCGCGACCTGCCGCACGGGTACGACACCGCCGTCGCCGAACGTGGCGCGACCTTGTCGGTGGGACAGAAGCAGCTGCTGTCCTTCGCGCGGGCGCTGGCGTTCGACCCGCGCATCCTGGTGCTCGACGAAGCGACCTCGAGTGTCGACACCGAGACCGAGATGCTGATTCGCGACGCGCTGCACGTGCTGATGGAGGGACGGACGACGTTGGCGATCGCGCACCGCCTCTCGACCATCCAGGACATGGACCTGATCCTGGTGCTGCACCGCGGCGAACTGCGCGAGGCCGGCACCCATCAGCAGCTGTTGGCGATGCGCGGCATCTACCACCGCTTGTACGAGCTGCAGTACCAGACGCACGCCACGGCTTCGTCGCCCATGGCCACTTCCTGAGGACTCGTCCGTGATCGATCTCGCGCGTGCACGGGTGCTGGTGACTGGGGGCGCGGGCTTCATCGGCTCGGCGCTGGTCTGGGGCCTCAATCGGCAAGGCACCTCGCGGATCGTCATTGCCGATCGACTCGGCCGCGACGAGAAGTGGCGCAACCTGCTGCCGCTGCGCTTCGAGACCTTCGTCGAAGCCGACGACCTGATCGAACGACTGACCGCGGGCATGCTCGGCGACTTCGATCTCGTGCTGCACATGGGCGCGTGCTCGGCGACCACCGAGCGTGACGCGACGTTCCTGATCCGCAACAACTACCAGTTCAGCCAGGCGCTGATCCTGTGGGCGGTACGCCATGGCGCCGGGGTGATCCACGCCTCGTCGGCGGCGACTTATGGCGACGGCTCGGCGGGCATGGCCGACGACCCGGCCAGCCTCGACGCACTCCGTCCGCTCAACATGTACGGTTACTCGAAGCTGATGGTCGACCGCTGGCTGCGCGACCAGCTCCTGCTATCGCGCGTGGCGGCACTGCGCTTCTTCAACGTGTTCGGTCCCAACGAGGACCACAAGGGCGACATGCGCTCGGTCGTGCACAAGGCCTACGCCCAGGTCCGTGACGAGGGCGTGGTGCGGCTGTTCCGGAGCCACCACCCGGCCTATCGCGACGGCGAGCAGCTGCGCGACTTCGTATACGTCAAGGACGTGGTCGCGATCACGCTGCACCTGGCTGCGAGCGGTGGGACCGGGCTGATCAACGTCGGATCCGGTGTCGCCCACTCATGGCTGGACCTGGTGCGGCCGATCTTCGCCGCGCTGCGGCAGCCCGAACGGATCGAGTTCGTCGAGATGCCGGCCGCGCTGCGACGCACGTACCAATACCGGACCCAGGCCGATCTGACGCGCCTTCGTGCGGCGGGATATGGTGCCGCGCCCACGCCGCTGGCCGACGCCGTCACCGACTACGTGACTCACTACCTGACGCACGATCGTCGTCTCGGCGACTGACACCCGTCGGACCGGGCGTGAGCGGTAGGACTTGCCGACCGGCGGAGGAGACCGCCGGACAAGTCCGGCGGCTACACGTGAAGCCCGCAAACATCAGGCATCAGGCATCACGCTCAATGCCCCGCTTCTGCGCCAGCAGCAGTAGCGAACTGCCAATTGGCATGTCAGTGCGGCGGAGCAAGGCGGCTTCGATGGCGAGCAGGCCCGTGAGGGCGCGATTGATCGGCGACGAGGGGACCCGGATCTCGCGCTCGGCCTGCGCGGCAGGCCGCAGGCCGCGCAGCCGCTGCCACCAGCGCAGCGTGTACATCATCGGAAACAGCGTGACATTGGTGAACGTGAGGCGCTGCACGTGGAACCCCGCCCCCTCGACCATGGCGTGCAGTTCGCTGCGGCCGTAACGATGCGCCTCTTCGGCGAGCACCGCATGGTCGCCGCGCAGCAACTCGAGCGCCGCGACATTCATCACCAGGTGACCACCGGGCGCGAGAACGCGGTGGAACTCGGCGAGGACCCGCTCGCCGGCCTCGGGATCGAGGCACTGCAGAACGTCGAAGCACGTGACCAAATCAAACGCGCCCGACCGGAACGGCACGTGCAGGACGCTGCCCTGGGCAAGGCGGCGTTCGCCATGATCGGCGGCAAAGCGCAGGCCGGTCCAGGTCAGGTCGAAGCCGAAGGCGCGGCCGTGCCGCGCCAGCATGGGCAGGTTGACGCCGGTGCCACAGCCGCAGTCGAGCAGGCGCGTGGGCGGATGGACTGCCGCTGCCCGGCGCACCAGCGGCTCCGCGAACGCGCGAAAGCCCTTGAACCAGAAGTGTTCGCGCTCGGCACGGCGCGTTGCTTCGAGCAGCGCGTCCATCACCGTGGAGTCGCGCGGAGCGGGCGAGGACTCGCTGCTGGCGCGGCCGCGTCGAGACCTGGCGTCGGCGTCGCCGCTGGAGGCGGACCGGGCGTGCCGGGAACGCCACTGGTCTGCGACACCTCGAGCTGGAGCTCGCGTTCGCGGCGACGGAACTCCGATCCGACCCGATCGGGCGTGCTCGTGCGCGGGTTCCAGCCGAGGCGCATCACCTGCAAGGCGATGCCTCGTCGGCCGAATGCCAGCGCTTCGTTGCAATTCCACATGTAGATGTCGATCTGGCGGCCCTGCACCTTGGGACCGGTGTCGAGGATGGTGTAGATGCCGTTGTAGCGCGGGCCGAGCGAGTCGACCTGAATCACCGAGCCGACCGGCAGCAAATCCGGATCGGCCGCGGCGATGCCGGTGCGGATTGCCGTCCCCGACGCCGTCGTGTGGCCCTTGCAATAGGCGGTCGCGCGAAAGCGCAGCCGGGTGCCTGGCGCGGGGGGCGCGACGTCGGCCGGGTCTGGCAAGGGCGCGACCACCGGAGACACGGCCCGCCGGAAGGCGCGCGGGATGTACCGCGAGTCGAGGATCGGGCTCTCGTAGAGCAGCACGAACCCGAGCGCCGCGCCGGCGGCGACGACGACGCGACGGCGGAGGGAGCGGGTGAGCAGCATTCAGTCGGCCCCGGAGGGCGCCGATGGCGCGAAGTGGGCGAAGCCGTCGGGCAGCGCGCTCCCCGCCCCGGCCTGGTCGACCATCAGCACGTCGAGTTCCCTCGTGCAGACGCCGATGCGGGTCACCATCGGCAACCCGGCGCGACCAGTCGCGTGCAGGAACCGTCGTCGGGCGCGACGCGGCACCGCGAACAGCAACTCGTAGTCCTCGCCTCCTGACCAGATCAGTGCCGAGAGATCACTGCCGGTCATGCCCGCCACCTGCGCGACTGCCGGGGCCACCGGCACGGCTGCGGTCTCGACCCGCACACCGATGCCGCTGGCCGCCGCGAGTTGCCGCAGCGCATCGGCCAGTCCGTCGCTGGTGTCCATGCACGCCGATGCCGCCTTGTTGCGGCCAACCTGGACGCCCAGCGCCACCCGTGCGTCGGGGCGCCGGTAGCGCGTCACGGCTGCCATGACGTCATCGTGTTCTGCCAGCACGCCGTGGGCTGGCGCGGCATCCCCACCGGACGTGTCCCTGGTTGCACGCGATTGCGACTGCAGCCAGGCCAGACCTGCGGCAGCTGCGCCGACCGCGCCGCTCACGTACAACTCGTCGCCGGGCCGGGCGCCACTGCGGCGGAGCACATGCCTCGGCTTGGCGGCTCCGCTCACGGTAACGTCGACGAAGATGATCGGCGCGCGCGAGATGTTCCCGCCGATCAGGAACACGCCGGACGCGCGGGCCGACGCGAGCAAGGCGCCGACCATCCGCGTCACCCAGGCCGCCTCGAGCGACGGCGGCAGGCCGAGCGACAGCAGCGCGAACCGCGGCTCGGCACCCATCGCCGCGACGTCGCTCAGGTTGACGTGCAGGGCGCGGTGCCCGACGTCCTCGGGTGTGCTCAACGCGCGCGTGAAATGCACGTCTTCCACCAGCATGTCGGTCGTCAGCACGTCGACGTGGTTACGCCGCGCCCGCACCACCGCGCCATCGTCGCCGATCCCGACGACGAGATCGGCCGACGTCTGGACGCCGAGCGTCGCGGCGATCCAGCGGATCAGCGCACGTTCGCCGACCTCCTCGACACGTGCGGCGGGCGAGTACGGCCACTCCGGGAGCCCCGCGGCGGGAACCGAGGTCAGCGGGCAATCTCCACGGCCCGAGTTTCACGAATCACGGTCACCTTGATCTGCCCGGGGTACTCGAGTTCGTTCTCGATCCGGCGCGCGATGTCCTTGGACAGCCAGACCGCGTCCTCGTCGGAGACCTGCTCGCTCTGGACCAGGATGCGGACCTCGCGGCCGGCCTGCAGCGCGAACGACTTGGCGACACCACTGAAGGAATCGGCGATGTCCTCGAGTTTCTGCAGACGCTTGACGTAGGCCTCGAGGATGTCCCGGCGCGCGCCGGGCCTGGCGGCGGAGATGGCATCGGCCGACTGGACGATCATCGCCTCGAGCGACGGCCAGTCGATGTCCATGTGATGCGCGGCTACGGCGTCGAGCACCGCGGCTTTCTCGCCGTGCTTGCGGAGCACCTCGAGCCCGATCTGCAGGTGCGTGCCCTCCAGGTCGCGGTCGATCGCCTTGCCGATGTCGTGCAGGAACGCGGCACGCACACAGACGTGCGCGTCGAGCCCCAGCTCGCGCGCCATCACGCCGGCCAGGAAGGCGACTTCCTTGCTGTGGCTGAGCACGTTCTGGCCATAGCTGGTGCGATAGCGCAGACGGCCCATCAACTGCAGCAGGTCCGGGTGCAGATCGTGCAATCCCAGCTCGAACGCGGCGTTCTCGCCGTCGCGGCGGACCGTGACCTCGAGTTCGCTCTTGACGCGCTCGACCACTTCCTCGATCCGCGCCGGATGGATCCGGCCATCGGCAATCAGCCGCTCGATCGCCTGACGGGCCACTTCGCGACGGAACGGGTCGAAGCTGGAGAGGATGATCGCGCCGGGCGTGTCGTCGACGATCAGCTCGACGCCGGTGGCCAGTTCGAGGGCGCGGATGTTGCGGCCCTCGCGGCCGATGATCCGCCCCTTCATGTCGTCGCTGGGCAGGTCGACCACTGAGACGGTGGTCTCGATCGCGTGCTCGGCCGCGCTGCGCTGGATCGCTTCGGTGATGATCTGGCGGGCGTTGGCGGCGGCGTGCTCGCGGGCCTCGGACTCGAGGCGCTTGACCAGATGGGCGGCCTCGCGACGGGCGTCGTGTTCGAGGCGGCGGAGCAGTTCGGCGCGAGCCTCGTCGGCGGTCATCCCGCCGACCCGTTGCAACTCGCTGAGCGCCTCCGCCTGGCGGGCGGCGGCAGCCGCGTGCAGGGCCTCCACCCGGTGCTCCTGGTCGACGCAGGCCAGCAGTCGTTGGCGCAGGGTGTCGTCCTGGCCGGCCAGCACCCGCTCGTGCTGCTGTACATCGGCCAGCCGCAGGCCGGCGGCCCGCACGTGATCGGCGGCCTCGAGTTCGGCGCGGCGGGCGGCATCGCGAACGTCGCGTGCAGTCGCCTCGGCGTCGATCAGCACGGCGTGAGCGCGCTCGCGCCCGGCCACCTCGGCTTCCTTCTGCCGGGCCTGCGCGTCACGCTCGGCGTTGCGGAGGACCAGCGCGGCTTGCTCGCGCACGGCGGCTGCTTCGGCTGCGAGGCGCTTGCGCGCGGTCAGCCACCACAACAGAATCGCGGCGGCGAGCACGCCGTCGACGACCAGTGCGAGCACGGTGAGGAAGGTCCACGGCCCCATGAATGATCTGCGTACGTGCCGCTCGTGTCAGCGTCGGCAGGTCCCGCCTCAGCAGGCCGGACGTGCGACGTGGCTGGCAGGCGGCGGGCGGGTGACCAGAAACCCCGCGTTGCCGTGTGGAGAGGTCGTTGAACCTGCGGAAGCAGGTGGAGCCGCTGACAACCACGCTTCAGGCTTCCTCTCGGCGGAGGCATGCACACCACGTGGCTGACGCGATTCGCTTGGGTGAAACATCGGCTCAACCGAGCCTCGACCCATCACGTACAACGCAGGCAGGTTCGATGGTAGCACGGGCGCCGGGAGCGCGGGTGCGCGGGTGCGCGGGACAAGTCCCGCGCCTACACCTGGCGCGCCAGCACGTCGTCGATCAGGCGCTCGAGTTCGGCGGCCCGGTCGACCAGGTCGGCGGCCAGGCGCGACTCCTCGTCCCGGCCGCGGAACCGCTCGTCGGCGATGTTGAGCGCGGCCAGGACGGCCAGCTTGGTCGACTCACCAATCGGAATCGCACTCGAGGCGGCGTCCATCATGCCGTCGACGTACCGAGCCAGCTGGTGGACGTAGGACGGATCGAGGGAACTGCGCACCGGGTAGCGCAGCCCCTGGATGTCGACCATCACCACGTGGGCCGGCGACGACTGGTCGCCGAGTGGCTGGTCACGGTCCACCAGTCGGGAGTTGCTTACGGACACATCAGAGCTGCAGCTGGTCCAGGGCGGCCAGCATCTGGGAGACCCGGCCGCGGACCTGATCGCGCTCCTCGCGCATGGTCTGCAGCTCGACCGCGACGCCAGCGGCGTCAGTCAACTGCGCCTTCAAACCGTCGACCTCCTTGCCGAGCCGCTCGTTGTCGGCGCGCAGCTTGGTGACTTCCGTGCGGTTGCGTTCGACCGCGGTGATCAGCAGGCGAATTTTCTCGTCGAGGCGTTCGACGACACCGAGATCGACGACTGGGGCAGTGTGGCTCATCTCAGACAGACTCCGCGCGTCTCGCGCGCCATGGGTTGGGGCTAGCGCAGCGCAGCGCCGTGCTCGGCGACCAGTGCCGCGACGATCGCATCGGTCGCGGCGTGCACTTCGCCGTCGGTCAGCGTCCGCTCCGTCGCGCGGAACGTCAGCCGCAGCGACAGGCTCACCGACCCGGCCGGCAACGCCGTGCCCTGATACCGATCGAATTCGCGCACACCCACCAGCGTGGGTGGCGCAGCCGCGTGGATCGTGCCACGAACCCTGGCGGCCGGCAAGTCAGCCGGAACGACTATCGAGAGGTCCCGGATCACCGACGGATGCCGGGGCAGCGGCTGGCTGATCACGGTGCGGTCCGGGTCGTAGTCGGGCGCCGCCAGATCGAGGTCCACCTCGGCGACGATGATCGGGTCGGAGGTGGGCAGCCCACGTGCTTCGGCGACCGTCGGCGCGAGGTCGCCGACCAGGCCAACCGGGACGCGCCGCCCGTCGGCGTCCACGCGGACCACTCGCCCGGCGCGCCCGCTGACCAGTGCCGGGTGCTCGGTTGGCTCGACGTCAAGGCGCACGTGCAAGGCGGCGGCGACGCGCTGGACCAGCCCGATCACATCGTAGACATCGACCGCTCGACCGCTGCCGCTCCAATGCTCCGCCGCCGCCGCACCGGTCCAGCCGACGGCAAGACTGCGCGTTTCTCCCTCGGCGCTCGTGAATCGCGTGCCGAGTTCGAACAGCCGCAGGTCGCGCTGCTCGCGACGGCGGTTGTGCGACAGGGCATCGATCAGCCCGGGCAGGACCGACGGCCGCAGCACCGCGAACAGCTCCGAGAGCGGGTTGGCGATGGCGATCGGCGCGGGATCGAACGGCGCGGCAGCCCGCTGTTCGATGAACGTGAACGTGACGCACTCGGCAAAGCCGGCGCCGACGAGCAAGTCGCGGATCCGCGCGTCGCGCACCAGCCGCGGCGCCACCCGCGCCGGCGGCGCCAGCATGGACGGGTAGGTCACCGGCAGCCGGTCGTAGCCGGCACAGCGCGCCACCTCCTCGATCAGGTCCTCCTCGCGCGTGACGTCACCACGCCAGCCCGGGACGGTGACCTCCCAGACCGGCGACGTCGCGTGACGACTCTCCGCGCCGTCCAGGACGAAGCCGAGCGCCGTCAGGATCCGCTCCACCTCGTCGGCCGGCACCTGCATGCCGAGGACGCGGCCGATCCGCGCCCAGCGCAGCGAGACGCGGCGCGCCGAGCGAGCGGCATCGCCGACGACGATCACGCCCGGGCGCGCGGTTCCGGCCCCCAGGTCGGCGATCAGAGCGACGGCACGCCGCAGTGCGACGGCTGGCATCGACGGATCGGTGCCGCGTTCGAACCGGTACGACGCTTCGGTGGACAGCCCCAGCCGCCGCCGCGTCCGGCGTACCTGCGCCGGCTCGAAGCAGGCGCTCTCGATGACGATGGTGCTGGTGGTCGGCGTGATTCCGGTCTCGGCGCCGCCCATCACGCCGGCCACCGCCTGGGCCCGGTGCTGGTCGGCAATCACCAGCATGTCGTCGCTCAGCGTTCGTTCCTGCCCGTCGAGCGTCGTCAACGGCTCGCCGTCGCGCGCGGTGCGGACCATCAGGTGCGCCCCACCGACGGTCGCGTGGTCGAACGCGTGCAACGGCTGGTTCAACTCGAGCAGCACGTAGTTGGTGACATCGACGATCAGGTTGATCGGGCGGACGCCGCTGAGGACGAGCCGCTCGGCCAGCCAGGCTGGTGACGGGCCGATGCTGACATCCATCACCGCCGCGCAGTAGACCGGGCACAGGTCGGCGCGTTCGACGGTGACGCGGAGAACTGGCGCGGGCGACGGTCGGACACGTCCGACCGCTACATCCTGCGGAGCCGCGCTGTCAGGCATCCGCAGCGGCGTGCCGTAGGCGACGCTGACCTCGCGTGCCATGCCGAATACGCTCAGGCAGTCGGGGCGGTTGGCGGTGATCTCGAAATCAATGACCGCGTCGTCGGGCCGCCCGGGGACCGGCTCGATCGAGGCGACCTCGAAGCCACGCATCATCAGGTCGCTCGCCAGCTGGTCGGTCCCGACCGGGACCTCGACGTACTCGCGCAACCAGGACACGAGAATCTTCACGACGCGAACTGCTCCAGCAAGCGGAGATCGTTTTCGTAGAAGGCGCGGATGTCGTCGACCCGGTGCGCCAGCAGCGCCAGCCGCTCGATGCCCATCCCGAACGCGAAGCCGGTGTAGCGCTCCGGGTCGATGCCGACCGCCTCGAACACCGACGGATGCACCATGCCGCTGCCGCCAATCTCGATCCAGCCGGTGCGCTTGCACATCGAGCAGCCGCTGCCGAAACACGACTGGCAGCCGACGAAGACCTCGGCGCTCGGCTCGGTGTACGGGAAGAAACTGGGCTTGAACATGATTGGCGTGCGCTGGTCGAAGAACTCGCGCGCGAAGCCGAGCAGCGTGCCCTTGAGGTCGGCCATCGTGACGTCCTCGCCAACCACCAGCGCCTCGACCTGCTGGAACATCGGCGTGTGCGTCAGGTCGAGGTTGTCGCGGCGGTAGACCCGCCCCGGCGCGATGATCCGCACCGGTGGCGCGCCGCGTTCCATGTAGCGGATCTGCATCGCCGAGGTGTGCGTGCGCAGCAGCGTCGCCGGGCGCAGGCTGACCCCGGACCGGGCGTCACCGGTGGCTCGCGTGCCCTGCGCGAACGGCTGCTGCAGGTAAAGCGTGTCCTGCGTGTCGCGCGCCGGATGATCGGCGGGCATGTTCAGCGCCTCGAAGTTGTGCCAGTCGTCCTCGGTCTCCGGGCCATCGAGGATCTCGTAGCCCATGCGTGCGAAGATCCGCTCGATGCGCTCGCGCATCGCATTGAGCGGATGCCGCGAGCCGACCGGCAGCGGGCGCGGCGCCAGGGTCAGGTCGGCCGACGGCATCGGCGCGCTGGCCGCCTCGAGTTGGGTCTTGCGGGCGTCGAGTCCGGCCTCGACGAACGCCTTGAGCTCGTTGAGCGCCCGTCCGACCTCGCGCTTGCGATCGGTCGAAAGCCCGCCGAGCGTGCCGTACAGCGCGGTGATCGCGCCGGCCTTGCGCCCGAGAACGGTGTCGCGCAGCAGCTGCAGATCGGCCGCGGTGCTGACCTTGCCGAGCGAGTCGGCAAAGTCGTCACGCAGGCGGGTCAGGGCGTCGATATCGAGCATGCGGGTCTGGCTCGGGCCGTGTGATCAAAAAAAAGGGGCGCGCCTGGCAGGCGGCCCCAACACATTTTCAGAATGTCAGGAAAGTCAGAACTCAACAATCCTGATGAAATTCTGCCATTCGGCGATTCTAAGCGGCGGGCTGCCTGAGCGCGTCCTTGGCCCTGGTCGCGAGTACGGCAAAGGCAGCAGACTCGTGCACGGCCAGGTCGGCGAGCATCTTGCGATCGACCGTGATCCCGGCGCGTGATAGGCCGGCGATGAACTGCGAGTAGCTGATCCCCTGCTCGCGTGCGGCCGCGTTGATGCGCACGATCCACAGACGACGGAAGTCGCGCTTCTTGCGCCGGCGGCCGACGAAGGCGCTCTTCAGCGCGCGGTCGACGGCCTCCTTGGCAAAGCGATACAGCTTGCTCTTGTTGGCGTAGTAGCCCTTGGCCAGGCTGAGCAGCTTGGCGCGCTTGGCCCGCCGCACCGTTCCACGTTTGACTCTCGGCATTGCTCTCTCCGCAGCCTCGGGGCGGCTTCACGCCGACTTGGGGACCCGGACCACTCTTCCCACCACGACTATCCAAGAATGTTTGATGCCTGATGCCTTGATGCCTGCCAACAGCCGGAAATCCAGATTCGGAAACATCCGCACAAAGCATCGAGCATTACGCATCATGCATCTGTTACGCGTACGGCAGCATGCGCTCCAGCTTGCCCTGGTCCTGCACCGAGACCAGGGTGGTCCCACGCAGCCCACGCTTGCGCTTGGTGGTCTTGCTGGTCAGGATGTGCCGCTTGAAGGCACTACCCCGCATGAACTTGCCAGAAGCGGTGCGCTTGAACCGCTTCGAGGCGCCCTTGTGGGTCTTGAGTTTCGGCATGACGCGTCTTGTCTCTTTCTTGCTGCTCGGTCACTCCGCGTGACCGTCCTTGGTCTCGGGACTCGACGGCCCGGTCTGGACCGCCGGGGCCGCGGACTCGGCAACGGGCTCCTCGGCTGGTGAGGCCTCGGTCCCGATCAACGCGGCCGGCTCGGCCGGCTCGTCCGGCTCCGCATTGGCCTCCTCGCCCCCGTCGTCGCTCATCTCGGCGTCGTCGTCGGCTTCCATCTGCAGCCGGCGCTCGCGCTCGGGCGGCGGTTCGGGCGGCAGTTTCTTGATGCCGGGCCGGCCCGACAGGATGGTGTGCATGGTGTTGCCCTCCATCCGCGGAATCGACTCGGCGATGGCGATCTCGGTCAGTTCCTTGATCAGCCGCTCGAGGATGCGTCGGCCGATCTCCGGGTGCGCGATCTCGCGCCCGCGGAAGAACACCACCGCCTTGACCTTGTCGCCGTCGTGCAGAAAGCGCTGGATATTGCGCTTCTTGAAGTCGTAATCGTGCATGTCGACCTTCGGGCGGAACTTGATTTCCTTCACCTCGATGGTCTTCTGATGCTTGCGGGCCTGCCGCGTCTTCTTCTGCTCGTTGTACTGGTATTTGCCGTAATCCGTGATTCGGCAGACCGGTGGCACGGCCGTGGCAGCGACTTCGACGAGATCCAGACCCTTCGATTTGGCGAGCGCCACCGCCTGCGCGGGCGCCATGATGCCCAACTGCGCACCGGTTTCGTCGATGACCCGGACTTCACGGACGCGAATGCGATCGTTGATCCGGATTCGGTCGTCCCGTCGGGGACCCCGCATGCGATTGTCGAACGCGATAACGACCTCCTTGCCACGCGCGCCACACGCCAGGCCGATGGCCCGCGTGCAGGTGCGCCGCTGTCATTGGTGCACGCCGGCGATTTGCCCGGCGCCTCCGCCCGAATCGGACGGCCTTGCTAGACCCCCACCGGGGAGGCCACGACGCCCTTGCTGACAATCTCGGCCTGCGCGTCCTCGAGGAACGCCCGCACGCTGCGACTGCCGAGATCCCCACCCTGTCGGCTGCGCACCGAGACGGTGCCGTCGGCCGCTTCCTTGTCCCCGACCACCAGCATGTACGGCACCTTCTGCAGCTGGGCCTCGCGGATCTTGTAGCCGATCTTCTCCTGCCGCTCGTCCACCGTGGCCCGCAGGCCGGCCGCGACCAGTTGCGCGCGGACGCCAGCGGCGAAGTCCAGGTGCCGGTCGGCAATCGGCAGGACCATCACCTGCAGCGGCGCCAGCCACAACGGGAACGCGCCGGCGAAGTGCTCGATCAGCAAAGCCAGGAACCGCTCGAAGCTGCCGAAGATCGCCCGGTGAATCACCACCGGCCGATGCTCGGCGTTGTCGGCGCCGACGTACGTGAGGTCGAAGCGCTCCGGCATCTGGTAATCGAGCTGCACCGTGGCGCACTGCCACTTGCGGCCGATCGCGTCGGTGATGTCGACGTCGATCTTGGGTCCGTAGAAGGCGCCGTCGCCCTCGTTGATGGTGTAAGCCTGCCCGGCGTTCTCCAGCGCGGTCACGAGCTGGGCCTCGGCATGATCCCACGTCTCACGCGACCCGAGGTACTCGTCGGGACGCGTCGACAGCTTGACCTCGTAGGACAACCCGAGGTCGCCGTAGACCTTCTGGATCAGCCCGAGCAGCCGCACCACTTCCGCGCCGATCTGCTCCTGCGTGACGAAGCAGTGCGCATCGTCTTGCGCGAACTGCCGCACCCGGGTCAGTCCG
>JACDAO010000248.1 GCA_013695405.1 Acidobacteriota bacterium
ATGGGAAAAGAGAAGTTTGACCGGTCCAAACCGCACGTCAACATCGGGACGATCGGGCACATCGACCACGGCAAGACGACGACGACGGCGGCGATCACCAAGGTGTTGAGCAAGCACAACCCGAAGGTGACGTTCCGGTCGTTCGATTCGATCGACAACGCGCCGGAAGAGCGCGAGCGCGGGATCACGATTGCGACCGCGCATGTCGAGTACGAGACGGCCAACCGGCATTACGCGCACGTGGACTGCCCGGGGCACGCCGACTACGTCAAGAACATGATCACCGGGGCGGCGCAGATGGACGGCGGGATCCTGGTGGTGGCGGCCACCGACGGGCCGATGCCGCAGACGCGCGAGCACATTCTGCTGGCGCGGCAGGTGGGGGTGCCGTACCTGGTGGTGTTTCTCAACAAGGTGGACGCGGTCGACGACGCGGAGTTGCTGGACCTGGTGGAGCTGGAAGTGCGCGAGCTGCTGAGCAGCTATGGCTTCCCCGGGGAGGAGATTCCGATCGTGCGGGGGTCGGCGCTCAAGGCGCTGGAAGGGGACCCGGAGTGGGAAAAGACCATTGACGCGCTGATGGCGGCTGTCGATGCGTACATTCCGATTCCGCCGCGCGAGGTCGACAAGCCGTTTCTGATGCCGGTCGAGGATGTGTTCTCGATCTCGGGGCGCGGGACGGTGGTGACCGGCCGGGTGGAGCGCGGCAAGGTGAAGGTGGGCGAGGAGATCGAGATTGTCGGCTTCGGGGCGACGCGCAAGACGGTGGTGACCGGCGTGGAGATGTTCAAGAAGCTGTTGGACGAGGGGCAGGCGGGCGACAACATCGGGGCGCTGCTGCGGGGGATCGACAAGGAGTCGGTCGAGCGCGGGCAGGTGCTGGCCAAGAGCGGGTCGATTCTGCCGCACACCCGGTTCAAGGGCGAGGTGTACGTGCTGACCAAGGAAGAGGGCGGGCGGCACACGCCGTTCTTCAACGGGTACCGGCCGCAGTTCTACATCCGGACGACGGATGTGACCGGGGTGGCCAAGTTGCCCGAGGGCGTGGAGATGGTGATGCCGGGCGACAACGTGACGATGGAGATCGAGCTGATCGGGCCGGTGGCGCTGGAAAAGGGCTTGCGCTTTGCCATCCGCGAGGGCGGCCGCACGGTCGGCGCCGGGACCATCACCGAGATCACGCAGTAATGCCGGCGCAGGGCGCAGGGCGCAGGGGAAGACAGCCTGCCCTTGAGCCCTGGGCCCTGAACGCTGAGAGAAGAGTTCTTACATGTCTGGATTTGGCGAGAAGATCCGCATCCGTCTCAAGGCGTATGACGCCAGGGTGCTCGATCAGTCCACCACCGAGATCGTCGACACGGCGCGCCGCACCGGTGCCCGGCTGGCGGGCCCGGTGCCGCTGCCGACCGAGAAGAACAAGTGGACCGTGCTCCGCTCGCCGCACGTCGACAAGAAGTCGCGCGAGCAGTTCGAGATCCGGACGCACAAGCGGCTGGTCGACATCTTCGAGCCGACGCCGCAGACGGTCGACGCGCTGATGAAGCTCGATCTGCCGGCGGGTGTCGACGTCGAGATCAAGGCGTTCGGCAAGGAACACGGCAAGTAGTTTCGCGGATTGACGGTCCGCCGCAGTTCCCGAGCGCCCCAGGCGCCAGGGTGCCGACCGACGGCGGGTGCGAATCCGAGAGGTGAGAGAGACGATGGTGACGGGAATCATCGGGAAGAAGATCGGGATGACGCAGCTGTTCGGCGCCGACGGCGTCGTCACTCCGGTCACCGTAATCAAGGCCGGCCCGTGCGTGGTGGTGCAGACCAAGACCGCGCAGAGCGATGGCTACGAAGCCGCGCAGATCGGCCTGGTCGAGGAGCGCCCGGCGCGGGTGACGCGCGGGCTGGCCGGGCACTACGCCAAGGCCAACGTGCCGCCGACTCGCGTCCGCCGCGAAGTCGCGGTGTCGGGCGACGGGGTTGCCGCCGGATCCGAAGTGCTGGCCTCGGCGCTGTTTGCCGACGGCGAGTTCGTCGACGTCATCGGCACCTCGCGCGGGCACGGATTCCAGGGCGTGGTGAAGCGGCACGGCTTTGCCGGCGGCGCGGCCTCGCACGGGTCGATGTTCCATCGCGCGCCCGGCTCGATTGGCGCCTCGTCCTACCCCTCCCGCGTGGTCAAGGGCATGCGTGCCGCCGGCCACATGGGCTACGACCGCGTCACCGTGCACAACCTGAAGATTGTGCGCGTCGACGGCGACAACCACCTGCTGCTGATCAAGGGCGCCGTGCCCGGGCCGCGCAACGGCTACGTGCTGGTGCGCAAGGCCCGCAAGGCCAAGCCGGTGCGGGTGCCGCAGGTCGAGGCGAAGAAGGGGAAGAAGTAGATGACGCTCGACATCGTCAACGTCAGGAACGAGAAGGTCGGGGCGCTCGACCTCAACGACGAGGTGTTCGGCGGGCGCGTCCGCAGCAGCCTGATCTGGGAAGCGGTCCGGCACGAGCAGGCCGAGTCGCGCGCCGGCACGCACGCGACCAAGAGCCGCGGCATGGTGCAGGGCTCCGGGCGCAAGCTGTGGAAGCAGAAGGGCACCGGTCGGGCGCGGGTCAGCGACGTGCGCAACCCGCTGTGGCGCAAGGGCGGCACGGTGTTCGGGCCGAGCCCGCGCGACTACGGCTACGCGCTGCCGCGCAAGATGGCCAAGGGGGCGCTGCGTGATGCGATTACCCAGAAGATCCGCGAGGGCAAGGTGGTGGTGGTCGACGCCCTGGTGGTGAGCGAGCCGCGCACCCGGGTGGCGGCGCAGTTGCTGCGGCAGCTGGGACACACCCGCAAGACCCTGGTCATCGACGTGCAGCCCGAGGACGCGCTGGTGTTGTCGACCCGCAATCTGCCGGGGGTGCGCCTGGTGCCGGCCAACCGGGTCACCGCGCGCGATGTGGTCGACAGCACGACCGTGATCGCCAGTAAGGCCGCGCTGTCGCGTCTGCAGGAGGCGCTCGGTGAGGCCACGGGCCGCAGCCGGAGCGAGGCATCATGAAACTGACCGACGTCATTCGTCGTCCGCTGGTCACCGAGAAGAGCACGCTGCAGCGTGAGTTGCAGAACGTGCTGGTCTTCCAGGTGCATATCGACGCCACCAAGATCGAGATCAGGCAGGCGGTCGAGCTGCTGTTCGGCGCCAAGGTGGCCGACGTGCGCACGGCCAGCCAGCACGGCAAGATGAAGCGCCAGGGGCGCTTCGTGGGACGCCGCAGCGACTGGAAGAAGGCCTACGTGAAGCTGCAGGCCGACCAGAAGGTGCCCGACATCCTGGAGATCGCGTAAGCGAGGACCATCATGCCTGTTCGCACCTACAACCCGACGTCGCCCGGCCGCCGTTTCCAGACGGTGCAGACCTTCGACGACATCACCAGCACCGAGCCGTACAAGCCGCTGACCGAGCCGCTCAAGAAGTCGGGCGGGCGCAACAACCAGGGCGAGCTGACCTCGTGGTGGCGCGGCGGCGGCCACAAGCGGACCTACCGCCTGATCGACTTCAAGCGTGACAAGCGCGATATCCCGGCGACGGTCTCGACGGTCGAGTACGACCCGAACCGGTCGGCGCGGATCGCGCTGATCACCTACGCCGATGGCGAGAAGCGCTACATCCTGCACCCGCTCGGGCTCAAGGTCGGCGACACCATCACCGCCGGCGTGACCGCCGACATCCTGCCGGGCAATGCGCTGCCGCTGCGCAACATCCCGCTCGGCACGGTGGTGCACAACGTCGAGTTGCGGCCTGGCAAGGGTGGCCAGATGGCGCGCAGCGCCGGCGCGGCCGTCCAGTTGGTGGCCAAGGAAGGCGAGTACGCGACGCTGCGGATGCCGTCGAGCGAGATTCGACTGGTCAACCTCGAGTGCTTCGCCACGATCGGCCAGGTCGGCAACGTCGACCACGAGAACGTCTCGATCGGCAAGGCCGGTCGCAGCCGCTGGCTCGGCAAGCGGCCGCACGTTCGGGGTGTGGCGATGAACCCGGTCGACCACCCGCTCGGCGGTGGCGAGGGCAAGACCTCAGGCGGACGTCACCCGGTGACGCCCTGGGGCGTGCCGACCAAGGGCTACAAGACGCGGAACCACAAGGCGACGGATCGGTTCATCGTCACGCGCAGACAGAAGTAGGCCTGAACCATGAGCAGATCGCTGAAGAAGGGCCCGTTCATCGACACTCCGCTCCTCGAGAAGATCGAGGCGATGAATGCGGCCAACGAGAAGAAGGTCATCAAGACCTGGTCGCGTCGCTCGACGGTGATCCCCGAGATGATCGGGCACACCCTGGCGGTGCACAACGGCAAGAAGTTCGTGCCGGTGTATGTGACCGAGAACATGGTCGGCCACAAGCTGGGCGAGTTCGCGGCCACCCGGTCCTTCAAGGGGCATCCCCTGAAGACCGAGAAGGCCGGCAGGTAAGGGGATCGAGATGGTGGAAGCTACAGCGACCTCCCGCAGCATCCGCACCTCGGCGCAGAAGGCCGGTCTGGTGCTGGATCTGATCCGCGGCAAGGATGTCACCCAGGCCCTGGCGACGCTCAAGTTCTCGACCAAGGGCGTGGCCAGGAGCATTCACACGCTGCTCCGGTCGGCGATGGCCAACGCCCAGCAGGCCGAGGGGTTTGGTGGCGACGTGGAGCGACTGTTCGTGTCGGCCGCGTATGCCGACCAGGGCTCCTCGTTCAAGCGGGTGCGGCCGGCTCCGATGGGCCGCGCCTTCCGCGTCGTCAAGCGGACGGCGCACCTCACGGTGCAGGTGACCGAGCGGCCGGTGCGCCGCCGGGCCCCGGCGCCCTCCAGGCCTCGCGCGCGCAAGTCTGCGGGCGCAGAACGCAACGCGTGATGCGTGATGCCCAATGCCTGATGTCGAAGGCTTCACGGCATTGCACATCAGGCATCAGGCATCAGGTATCAGGCATCAGGTAAGGACGAGAGACGCATGGGCCAGAAGGTTCATCCCTACGGGTTCCGGCTGGGGTTCAACAAGACCTGGCGTTCGCGCTGGTTCGCCGACAAGGACTACGCCAAGCTGCTGCACGAGGATCTGCGCCTGCGCGACGACCTCAAGAAGCGGTTCGCGCACGCCGGCGTGTCGAAGGTCGAGATCGAGCGGGCCGCCAACAAGCTGAAGGTCGACATCCACACCAGCCGGCCGGGGATCATCATCGGCCGCAAGGGTGCCGAGGTAGACAAGCTCAAGGCCCAGGTGCAGAAGCGCACCAACCGTGAGGTGTTCATCAACATCCAGGAGATCCAGAAGCCGGAACTCGATGCCCAGCTGATCGCCGAGTCGGTGGCCATGCAGCTCGAGAAGCGCGTGGCGTTCCGCCGGGCGATGCGCAAGGCGGTCGAGTCGGCGCTGCGGTTCGGGGCGCGCGGCATCAAGGTGCGGGTGTCGGGCCGACTCAACGGCGCGGAAATCGCCCGCTCGGAGTGGTACCTGCACGGCCAGCTGCCGCTGCAGACGCTGCGTGCCGACATCGACTACGGTTTCTCCGAGGCGCGCACGACCTACGGCGCAATCGGGGTCAAGGTGTGGCTGTTCCAGGGGGAACGCCTCGTGCCCAAGATGGGCCGCGAGGAGGAGCAGTACCGGTCGCCGCGGCGTGCCGCGGGCGGGCGGGGATAGGAACGTATCGCCATGTTGATGCCGAAGAAGGTCAAGTACCGCAAGCAGCAGCGCGGGCGGATGACAGGCAAGGCCTGGCGCGGGTCCGACGTCTCCTTCGGCGAGTTCGGGCTCAAGGCGCTCGAGCCCTGCTGGCTGACGGCGCGGCAGATCGAGGCGGCGCGCATTGCGATGACCCGCTTCATCAAGCGCGGCGGCAAGATCTGGATCCGGGTCTTCCCGGACAAACCGATCACCAAGAAGCCGCAGGAGACCCGGATGGGCAAGGGCAAGGGCGCACCCGAGGCGTGGGTCTGCGTGGTCAAGCCTGGCCGGATCCTGTTCGAGATGGAAGGCGTGGATGAGGTGACCGCCCGTCGGGCGATGGAGCTGGCGGCGGCCAAGCTGCCGATCCACACCAAGTTCGCGACCCGGTTCGCGGCGCAGCAGGAGCAGACGTGATGGCCAAGGCCGCGGAGTTCAAGGATCTCGGCGTCGAGCAACTGCAGCAGCGGGCCGACGAGCTGGACAAGGAGCTCTTCACCCTGCGGATTCGCAAGGCGATGGGTCAGGTCGAGAAGCCCCTGCAGATCCGGGTGATCCGCCGGGATCTGGCGCGGGTCAAGACGTACCTGCGGCAGAAGGCCGGCCGCTAGCGCGCGCCGCACCAGATCAGAGCGAGCAGGGGGTCAGGAAGCAAGTTATGGCAGCCAAGGCAGAAATTCTGGCGCGCGTCGTCAGCGACAAGATGGACAAGGGCGTGGTCGTCACCGTGACGCGCCAGGTCCGGCACGGCGTCTACGGCAAGGGCCAGCGCAAGACGTCGCGGTTCATGGCGCATGACGAGGCCAACAGCGCCAAGGTCGGCGATCAGGTGGCGATCGTCGAGAGCCGGCCGCTGAGCCGCCGCAAGCGGTTCGTGGTGACGCGGGTCGTGGAGAAGGCCGGGGAGATCTAGAGGACGCCATGATTCAGATGCGATCGATCCTCGACGTGGCCGACAACTCGGGCGCGCGCAAGATCTCGGTGATCAACCCGATCGGCGGGTCGACCGGGCGCTATGCACGGCTGGGCGACCTGGTCACGGCGTCGGTCAAGGAAGCGGCACCGGACGGCACCGTGAAGAAGGGGCAGGTGGTCAAGGCAGTCATCGTGCGGACGCGCAAGGAACAGCGCCGCAAGGATGGCAGCTACATCCGCTTCGACCGCAACGCCGCGGTGCTGGTGAACGACCAGGGCGAGCCGGTCGGAACCCGCGTGTTCGGCCCGGTGGCGCGCGAACTGCGCGAGCGGAAGTTCATGAAGATCATTTCGCTCGCGCCCGAGGTGCTCTAGGCATGGCTGGCTTGAAGCGGATTCGCAAGAACGACGACGTGCTGGTGATCGCCGGCCGGGATCGCGGCAAGCGCGGGCGGGTGACGCTGGTCGATGCCGAGCGCAACCGGGTGGTGGTCGAGGGGATCAACCTCGTCAAGAAGCACACCAAGCCCAACCCGCAGCGCCAGGTGCAGGGCGGCATCGTCGAACAGGAGGCCTCGATTCACGCCTCCAACGTGATGCTGGTGGACCCGGTCTCGGGCAAACGCACCCGGGTGGGCATGCGGGTCGAGGACGATGGCCGCAAGGTCCGTGTCAGCCGGCGCAAGGACGGCGGAGTGATCGACAAATGAGCCGGCTCAAGGAGCGCTACAGCAACGAGGTGGCGCCGGCGCTGCAGAAGGAATTCGGGTACGCCAACGTGATGGCGACCCCGAAGATCACCAAGGTCGTGATCAACCTCGGGCTCGGCGAAGCCACCCAGAACGCCAAGATCGTCGACGTCGCGGCCGACGAACTCGGGCGCATCGCCGCGCAGAAGCCGGTGGTGACCAAGGCCAAGAAGTCGATTGCCCAGTTCCGGGTCCGGCAGGGGATGCCGATCGGGACGATGGTGACGCTGCGCGGTGAGCGGATGTTCGCGTTCCTGGACCGGCTGATCTCGATGTCGCTGCCGCGGGTGCGCGACTTCCGGGGGATTCCGACCAAGGGCTTCGACGGCCGCGGCAACTACACGCTCGGCTTGAAGGACCAGTTGATCTTCCCCGAGATCGACTACATGCGCGTGGACAAGCCGCGTGGCATGAACATCACCGTGGTCACCACGGCGAAGACCGACGAGGAGTCGCGCCGGCTGCTGCAACTCCTCGGTTTCCCGTTCAGGCAGAACTGATACATGGCGACGACTGCGAAAATTGCCAAGGAAAACAAGGCGCACAAGTTCCAGGTGCGGGCGCGCAACCGCTGCAAGCGTTGCGGCCGGCCCCGGGCCTATCTCCGGAAGTTCGCCTTGTGCCGTCTCTGTTTCCGTGAGCTCGCGCTTCGGGGCGAGGTCGCGGGCGTGACCAAGAGCAGCTGGTAAGCCACAGCAGGGCCGGGAGCGCAGGCCCGCGCCGGTCGCAAGGCCGCCGGGAACCGCGCTGCCGTGGTGCGTGGCGGGAGGCTCGATCAGCCCCGCCGTGCCCGGCCCATGAGGAACGATGGAATGACTGACCCGATTGCCGACATGCTCACGCGGATTCGTAATGCCGTCCAGTCGCGCCACGTGCGCGTCGACGTGCCCGCGTCGAAGCTGAAGCTCGAGATCGCCCGCATCCTGGAGAGCGAGGGCTACATCACCGGCTTCAAGCTGATGGACGACCCGACCAGCCCTGAGGCGCCCCAGAAGCTGGTGCGGATCGCCCTCAAGTACGGACCGCGCGGGGAGCGCGTGATCTCCGGGCTCGAGCGCGTCAGCCGGCCCGGCCGCCGCGTCTACTTCGGCCGCGAGGAGGTCCCGACCGTGCTCGGCGGCCTCGGCACGGCCATCCTGACCACGTCGCGCGGCGTCATGACCGGCCGCGATGCCAGCAAGTCCGGCGTCGGCGGCGAAGTGCTCTGCAACGTCTGGTAAGGACAGAGGAACATGTCTCGAATTGGCAAGAAGCCGATCCCCGTCCCCAAGGGCGTGGACATCACGCTGAACGACCGGGTGGTGCAGGTCAAGGGCCCGAGGGGCTCGCTGAGCCAGGCGCTGCCGCCGGGCGTGACGATGGCGCTCGAGGACGGCCAGATCATCACCAGCGTCAGTGAGGCGCGCGAGCAGCGCAAGTTCCACGGCCTCGGCCGTACGCTGGTCGCCAACGCGGTCCAGGGCGTGTCCGAAGGCTTCAAGCGCGAACTCGACATCGTCGGCGTCGGCTACCGCGCCGAGGTCAAGGGGCGCGACGTGCATTTCGCCCTCGGCTACTCGCACCCCGTGGTGTTCCCGCTGCCGCAGGGCATCGACGTCGCCATCGAGAAGCAGACCCACGTGACCGTGACCGGCATCGACAAGCAGCTGGTCGGCCAGGTTGCCGCCAACATGCGGTCCCTGCGCAAGCCCGATCCGTACAAGCAGAAGGGCGTGCGCTACACCGGCGAAATACTCAAGAAGAAGGCCGGCAAGGCCGGCGCCAAGT
>JACDAO010000307.1 GCA_013695405.1 Acidobacteriota bacterium
CCATCGACGCCTGCCGCCGCGCCGGCCAGCAGGGCGCGACCCACGCGCTGGTCCGGCCGCCGACGTCCTACACGCCGCTGATGACCCAGGAGGTGCTGCGGACGCACTACGCGCGGGTTGCCGACGCCAGCCCGATTCCGGTGCTGCTCTACAACCAGCCCGCGGTCTTCGGCCCCGACCTGGCCCCGGCCACGGTGGCGAGCCTGGCCGCGCACGGCAACATCGTCGGGATCAAGGACTCGAGCGGCAACATCGCGCAGGTCTCGGATGTGCTGTCGCGGGTTCCGCCGGAGTTCGACGTGCTGACCGGCGTCGCCGCCATCATGTACGCCAGCCTGCTGAGCGGCACCAGCGGCAGCGTCATCGCCGTGGCCAACGTGGTGCCGGCTCTGTGCGTGCGGCTGTTCGATTTCGTGATGGCTGGCGAACTGCACAACGCGCTGGCGCTGCAACGCGCGCTGGCGCCGCTGGCCAGGGCGGTCACCGCGCAATACGGCGTGCCGGGCCTGAAGGCGGCGATGATGCTGGTCGGGCATCCGGTGATGACGCCGCGACGTCCGCTGCTGCCGGCGCCCGCGACAGCCGTCGACGAGATCGCGCGGCTGTTGCGCACGCTCGAGGAGTTCACGCAGGTGCGGCTGCTGGCGGTGGCGTCGTGAACGCGCGACGCCTCGTCTGCGTCTGGCTCGCAGTGCTGGCGCTACTGGCGCCGGTGATGGCCGCGACTGCCGGCCAGCCCGCGGCGGCGGCACCTCGCCAGCTACGGGTGCTGACCTTCAACATCCATCACGGAGAGGGCGAGGACAAGGTCGTCGATCTCGGCCGGATCGCCACGCTGATCCGCGAGGCCCGCGCCGACGTCGTCGGCCTTCAGGAAGTGGACCGCGGCGTCGAGCGGACCGGCCGCCGTGATCTGTTGAAGGAACTGGCCGACCTGACCGGCATGCGCTACGCCTTTGGCAAGAACTTCGATGTCCAGGGCGGCGACTACGGCAATGCCCTGCTGACCAGCCTGCCGATCGTCTCCGAGGGCAACAAGCCGCTGCCGGTCGTCGGCGGCGGCGAAACCCGCGGTGTGCTGCAGGTGGTGCTCGACCTGCACGGCACCCGCACGCTGGTGCTGGTGACGCACCTGGACCACCGCCGGCCCGACGCGCAGCGCGTGGCCAGTGCCTCGACCATGCTGGAGATGGTGACGGCGTGGGGCGACGGCCCGGTCGTGGCGATCGGCGACTTCAACGACGTGCCCGGCAGCTCGACCCATCGCGCGCTGACCACCGTGCTGACCGACGCCTGGGTCTCGGCTGGCCAGGGCGACGGTTTCACCATCCCAATCGAGGCGCCGAACCGCCGCATCGACTGGATCCTGGTGCGCGGCCTGGTGCCGACCAGCATCGAGGTGTTGAAGACGATGGCGTCGGACCACCTGCCGGTGGTCGCCACGCTCGAACAGCGATAGGCGGCTGCGCGGGTCGGCTGACGAGCCGCGTCGTTTGACAGCCTCGCGGTCGCCCGGTACCCTGAAACGGTCATGGCGTACCTGCGCGGCCACCACCATCATCACCATCGGACCCGGACATCCGGGACTGGTGATGGCCTGCGCGCCTGCTGAAACGTACGAACACTTCTCAGCAACGCCACCTGCAGCCTCGCTGGTCCACACCGGCGGGGCTTTTGTGTTTTTCGGGGCGAATTGATGGATTTCGACAAGTTTCACGGGCTCGTGCCCGCCGTGGTCCAGGACGACGCCAGCAACGAAGTGCTGATGGTCGGCTTCATGAACGCCGAGGCGCTGCGCCTGACCCGCGAGACCGGCTACGTGACCTTCTACAGCCGTACCCGCAACGCGCTGTGGACCAAGGGCGAGACCTCCGGCAACCGCCTCAAGGTGGTGCGATTGCTGGCCGACTGCGACGACGACACGGTGCTGGCACGGGTGCAGCGGCTCGGCGACGGCAACGTCTGCCACACCGGCGCCCGAACCTGCTTCACCGAGGAGATCGCCTGACCATGCCGCCGCTCCGCATCGGCATTCCCAAGGGCTCGCTGCAGGACGCCACCGTGCAGCTGTTCGCGCGCGCCGGCTTCAACGTCTACGTCAACGCGCGGTCGTACTTCCCCGGCACCGACGATCCGGAACTCGAGTGCATGCTGATCCGCGCTCAGGAGATGGCGCGCTACGTTGCCGACGGCGTGCTCGACGCCGGCCTGACCGGCCAGGACTGGATCGCCGAGCAGGTCATTGCCACCGGAGCTGACGTTGTCCGGGTGCAGGAACTGGTGTACTCGAAGCAGAGTTTCGGCACCGTCAAGTGGGTGCTGGCCGCACCCGACGACTCGCGCTTCCGGACTCCGGCCGACTTTGCCGGCTGCACCATCGCCACCGAACTGGTCAAGGTCACCGAAGACTACTTCGCGGCGCGCGGCGTCGAGGTGACGGTGGAGTTCTCGTGGGGCGCCACCGAGGTCAAGCCGCCGGTGCTGGCCGACGGCATCGTCGAGGCGACCGAAACCGGATCGACGTTGCGCGCCAACCGGCTGCGGATCATCGACACGGTGATGGAGTCGCGGACCCAGCTGATTGCCAATCCGACGGCCTGGGACGACCCCTGGAAGCGCACAAAGATCGAGAACATCGCTCTGCTGCTGCGGGCGGCGATCGAGGCCCAGGGCCGCGTCGGGATCATGCTCAACGTGCGCCGCGACGGGCTCACGCACCTGCTCTCGCTGCTGCCGGCGCTGCGGCGCCCGACCATCTCGCCACTCAGTGACGAGGACTGGGTGGCGCTGAACACGATCATCGAGGAACGCACGGTGCGCGACCTGATCCCGCGGCTCAAGGCCGCCGGCGCCGAGGGCATCGTCGAGTACCCGCTCAACAAGATCGTGATGTGAGCATGCTGCCGATCCTCGAGTCCACTGACCGCGACGCCCTGGCACGTCTGCTCGATCGCACGCCGCACGACCACGCCCGGCTCGAAGGTGCGGTCCGCAGGATCGTCGGCGCGGTCCGCACCCACGGTGATTCCGCGCTGCTGTCGTTCGCGAAGAAGTTCGACGGGCTGGACGGCGAGATCGAGCTGTCGCCGGCCGAGATCCACGCGGGCGCCGCCGATGCGCCGCGGGCGGTGCGGGCGGCGCTGCGCAAGGCGGCGCGGCACATCCGGATCGTGGCCAAGGCGCAGGTGCCGCCGACCTGGACGAAAGTGGTGGCGCCTGGGGTGCGGGTGACGCAGCGGGTGACGCCGCTGGCGCGGGTCGGCTGCTACGTACCCGGCGGTCGCTACCCG
>JACDAO010000323.1 GCA_013695405.1 Acidobacteriota bacterium
GCCGCACGTTTGGGTCGCTGGTCGAAAGCGTCGGGGCCTCGCCGGTCGAGATCGTGGTCGAACGCGCGATGTACAGCAACGCTCGCGGCGTCAGGTGGGCAGCCGGCACGAACGCGCTGGCCACTCGCCTTCCGTGAGCGCGCTATCCATGGTTACGCATGCGCATAGGACCTCAGCAGGACGCGCAATGATGTGTCCGTGCCCAGTGCTGCTACACCGCGCGTCGATAGCCGACACGCAAGCGGGTTAGAGAACATGGGGCGGCGTCGTGCCGTGCGCCGAATGGCGAGCAAACGGCACGGCGTTTTTTCAGTGGGCGCGAAATCCGGTGCGCGCGCCAGCAGGGTCCGGTACTTGCAGAAGAGTGGGGCGAACTTCTCGAACGTTGTGCTGCGACATCCATCGTCAAAGCGCCTGCGTAGGGGAGTTGGGTAGAACGTCTCTCTTCACGCAGGAGTTACAGCATGACCGAGCATCCTTCCTCCGCCACCGTGCCGTCGAACGCGAGTCGCCGACACTTCGTGGGTCTCGCGGGACTCACCGCTGCCGCCGTCTTCGGCACCAATCGACTGACGGGGTCCGCGCAGCCCGCCGTCAACGATTTCGACATCCTGAACTTCGCATTGAACCTCGAGTACCTGGAAGCGGAGTACTACCTCCGTGCCGCGTTCGGTCGAGGCCTCGCTGCCGGTGACGTGACCGGCACCGGCACGCTCGGCCAGGTGACGGGTGGCACCCGCGTCCCGTTCACCACCTCGGCAATTCAGCAGTACGCGTACGAAATTGCCAAGGACGAAGAGAACCACGTCAAGTTCATCCGGACGGCAATCACTGCGTTCGGGGGCGCGCCGGTCGCACGGCCGACCATCGATCTGCAAACGAGCTTTGCGGCGGCTGCGCAGGCCGCAGGGCTAGGCGCTGGCTTCAACCCGTACGCGAACGAAAACAACTTCCTGCTCGGCGCCTTCATCTTCGAAGACGTCGGTGTGACGGCGTACAAGGGAGCAGCCGCTCTGATAGCCAACAAGGACATCCTTGAAGCGGCAGCCGGCCTGCTCGCGGTCGAGTCCTACCACGCTGCCGAGATCCGTACCGTGCTGTTCGCGCGCGGGCTCACCGGCGAGACCCAGGCCATTTCCGACCTGCGTGATTCAGTCGACGGCCCCGATGATCTCGATCAGGGCGTGTTGCTGAATGGCGCCGCCAACATCGTGCCCACCGACGCCAATGGGCTGGTCTTCAGCCGGACGGCGCGCCAGGTGCTGAACATCGTCTACCTCGGCGGCACGACCTCGGGCGGCTTTTTTCCTGACGGGCTCAACGGGACCATCCGGTAGCCATGTCCTCCCCATTTCGAGCACCAGGAGCAGCTGCAATGACTGACCACCGTTCTTCAGCGAGCGCATCGTCGCTCACGTCGCCGGATCGCCGGCAGTTCGTCGGACTCGCCGGACTCGCGGTCGCAGGCGCGCTCGCGTCGGCGCCGTCGCGCGTCTCGGCGCAGGCGCTGACCGACTTCGACATCCTCAACTTCGCGCTCAACCTCGAGTATCTCGAGGCCGAGTACTACCTCCGCGCCGCGTTCGGCCGTGGGCTCGACGGCGCGGACATCACCGGCACCGGTATGCTCGGCCCGGTGATGGGCGGCACTACCGTCCCGTTTGCGACCGCCGCCATCCGGCAGTACGCCAACGAGCTCGCGAACGACGAGGAGGCGCACGTCAAGTTCATCCGCGCCGCGATCACCAGCTTTGGCGGTCAGCCTGTGGCGCGCCCGACGCTCGACCTGCAGCAGAGCTTCGCGGCAGCGGCGCAGGCCGCCGGGCTGGGCGCCGGCTTCAACCCGTACGCCAACGAGAACAACTTCCTGCTCGGCGCGTTCATCTTCGAGGACGTCGGCGTGACCGCCTACAAGGGCGCCGCGCGGCTGCTGCAGAACAAGACGGTCCTCGACGCGGCGGCCGGAATACTCGGCACCGAGGCCTATCACGCGGGGACGATCCGGACGGTGCTGTTCTCACGCGGCCTGATCAGCCAGGCCAAGAAGATCTCCGATCTGCGCGACTCGGTCGACGGGCCGACGGACCTCGATCAGGGCATCGTCCTCGGTGGCGCTGCCAACATCGTCCCGACCGACCCCAACGGGCTGGCGTTCAGCCGGACTGCCAACCAGGTGCTCAGCATCGTGTATCTGGGCGGCGCCACCTCCGGCGGCTTCTTCCCCGACGGCCTCAACGGAACCATTCGCTAACCACCGGGACTGACCGGCAACAAAAGGACACATCACATGCGAAACATTCCCGGTTTGCTCACAGGCCTTCTGGTTGCGGGCCTCGCCACGCTGGCGCCAGCCCACGCGGCTGCGGTTACGATTAATTTCGACGACGCTCCGGCGGCGGAGCTGTTCGCGACGGCGGTTCCGCTGACGACGCAGTACAGCGCGCTTGGCGTGACCTTCAGCGGCACTGGCGCCGTGCTCCAGGCCGAAACGGCCGATTTCATGGTCACCGGCTTCAGTCCGGCAAACGTGCTCGCGTACGCGCAGCGGGTGACCATCGGCATGCGTCTGGACGACGAGAGCAGTGTCAGTCAGGCCTCTGACCGGCTCACGTTCTCTGCACCGGTGTCGAACGTGTCGTTCCTTACGGGATCGGGCGTCTCGCAGGGTTTCCTGCAGGTGTCTGCCTTTGCGGGCGCCACGCT
>JACDAO010000331.1 GCA_013695405.1 Acidobacteriota bacterium
GGCTTCTTCTTCAACAACCCCAACGCCAAGGCGACGTGCGGCTGCGGGACGTCGTTTTCGATCAGCTAGGACGTCGCCGGGCCCGCGGCCACCGCGAGGTGCTCGCCGGGTTGCGGGTGGTCCATCCGGCCGACCTCACCGGCCCGCACCAACGCGGCGCGGAACAGGATTGGCCCGACCATCTCGTGCAGGGCGATCATCGCGACGATCAGCGCGTAGAGCCGCCCGCCCCATTCCGGGAACTCGGCGAGAATCAGGATCGCCAGCCCCAGTGTCACACCGGCCTGCGACACCAGGCCCATCCATGCCAGCGCCGGCACCTCGCCGTGCAGCCCGGCCAGCCGCGCGCCGGCCTGTGCCGAGAGCCGGATCAGCACCAGCCGCACCGCCGCCACCACCAACGCCAGCAGGCCAACCGACGCCAGCGCCCCGAGATGCAGGTTGGCGCCCGCCGCGGCAAAGAACAACACCAGCACCGGCAGCGCGCCTCGTTCCACCGCCACACGTAACGCATCGCCTTCGGGCGGCGCGATGTTCTCCACCACCAGCCCGGCGCCAAGGGCCGCCAGCAGCGGCTCGAAGGCCAGCGCCGCGCCGACCTGACTCAGCACCACGCTGACGGCCAGCAGCATGACCGTGATCTCGCGTCCGACGTAGCGCAGGTAGAGGGCGAAGAATGCGCCGACGACGCTGCCGAAGGCGAACGATCCGAAGATCTCCCAGGCCAGGCCCGAGAGCAGGCCGTGCCCGGCCTGACTGCTGCCGAGCGCGAACCGCACCGTTTCCATCGACAGCGTGAACAGCAGGATCAGCATCAGGTCGGCCAGGACGACCAGCGCCAGCACCAGTTCGGTGAGCGGGCCACGGGCGCGGCTCTCGGTGATCACCGCGATGCTGACGGTCGGCGAGAAGCTCACCGTCACCGTCGCCAGCAGGCCGGCCAGCGCGAATCGCGCCGGGCCGGTGAGCTCGGGCGCCACCGGCAGCCACGGCCACGTGACGAAGAACAGCAGCGTCAGCGACAGCCACATCAGCACGACCAGCACCGCGCCCATCGTGAGCATCGCGCGCAGCTGCGGCCGCAGGCGCACGAAGTTGATTTCGAGCCCGGCGATGAAAGCAATCAACGCAATCGCCAGGCCGTTGATCACCTGCAGCTCGCGCGCCATTGACGGAGTGAGGATGGCGCTCGCGTAGGGTCCGCAGGCGACGCCGAACATCAAGTACCCCGAGATGCGCGGCAGGCGCAGCCGCTCGAACAGCTCACCGGTCAGCGATGCCGCGATCAAGGCGAAGCCGATGGCCAGCGCCGTGCCCGGCCCGCCCCTCGCCACGTCGGCGCCGGCACTGCTGACGACTGCCGTCGTACCGACGATGATCGCCAGCGCGATCAGTCGCATCATGACGGCGGCTCCTCGGTGGGACGCAGGACCAGCGCCAGCGCCTCACCGGCCAGCGTGGCCAGCACCACCGCGGTCAGCACCGCAGCCATGCCGGTGGTGCGCACGACCTGCTGCAGGTGCAGCGCCAGCGCGATGCCGAGCAGGCCCGGCGCAATCAGATGGGTGCCCAGTTCGCCAGCCGTCAAGACCGGCTGCACGCGCGTGGCCAGCCAGCCGCCCGCCAGTTTCGCGGCCAGCCGGAACAGCACCAGTGGCGCGCACAGCCAGATCGCTTCGCGCGAGAACACGCACGAGGCGCCAGCCACGATCAGCAGCACCACGATCAGCGGATGCTGCACCCGCTCGAGATCCTCGCGTACCACGCGGTCCGCATGGCCAGGCAGCCACGACCACAGCAGGCCTGCCATCAGTCCGGCAACCAGGGGCGACAGGCCGAGGAAGCCGGCCGCCCCGCCGATCAAGGCCAGAATGCCGGCGATGAAGACGTTGCGCTCGGCCCGGGAATGGGCGCGCTCGAACAGCAGCCACCCGGCGGTGCCGACCGCGATGCCGATGAGCAGGGTGCGGAACAGCCAGCCGGTGGCCTGCCAGACCGGCATCGGTTCGGACGCGCCGAGCATCACCACCGCGATGCCGCCGACGACGATCGGCAGCACGTCGTCGAGGTCGGCGATCCGGGTGGCCACGAGGTGGGTCGCCGAGCCGCCGTCAGGAATGCCCGCCGACGACGCCGACGCGCACAACCCGAGCGCCAGCCCGGTCAGTCCGACCGGCAGGCCGAGTGGCATCTGCCAGGCCGACAACAGATACCAGAAGGCCCCGCTCACCAGCGTCACCGTGACCGCCGCCTCGAGGGCTGCCGCGGCGAACAGACCTCGTTCGCGTGCGCTGCGCAGGTCGAGCGCCAGGCCGACGAACACGCCGAGGGCGGCCAGCGCAATCGCGACCACGGTGTCCAGGTAGCTGAGCGCAACCGGCGTCAGCACGTTGAGGGCCGCAGGGCCGAGTGCGGCGCCGATCGGCACGAACAGCACCGCCGGCGCGATCACCGGGGCCAGGCCCAGCGCCGCCCGCGTTCGCAGCGGGAGCAGCCAGGCCGGCAGGGTCCGGCCGTGCGGTGGCAGCGCGGCATCGAGGACGTCACGGCCCCCGATTTCGCGCCACTCTTCTCGCGCGCTCATCGTCGCAGCGCCACCAGCAGCGGCTGCCTGTCGCGGCGCACCGAGAGGAACAGCACCGCGCCGGGACGGGTCTGAGCAAAGGCCGCCGAGACATCCGCGGCCGTCGGTGCGGCGGTCTTCCCGATCCGGACGATCTCGTCGCCGCTGCGAAGGCCGGCCTGCGCTGCCGCCGAGCCGTCCAGCACACGAGTCACTTCGGTGCCGGTGCCAACCGCGGCCCGCATGATGAGGCCGAGCGACGCATCGCCGGCGGCCGACGGGCGCGATTGCACCGCCGCGACCGTCCGGGCGCGGACCGTCACCGGCACCG
>JACDAO010000047.1 GCA_013695405.1 Acidobacteriota bacterium
GGGCCGTGGCCGATGCCGCGCCGATGAGTAACCCGTGGGTTGCCATGCCCCCGAGCCAGTAGCGCGGCACGAACGAAGGATGGACGCGGTAGAACGCCCACTCGTCGAACAGCACTTCAACGAGGCGCCCCCCGGCCAGGACACCCACGACAAGGCACAGGCTCAGCGTGTAGACCTGCCGCGGGCTGAGCCCGAGCGATCGGCGATGCGTCCGGACGTAGCGGTGCATCTGCCAGAAGCCAAGCGTGAAGCCCGTGCCGTACCACCACAGGTGGACGCCACCGACCGTCGCGATGATCGGGTCGATGGCGTGGGTGAACATGGAGACCGCGTCAGCGTGTGCGGAGGAACGCGATCAGGTCGGCCACGTCCTGAGCGGTGAGGCCCAACTGCGCCGCGCTCATCATCAGCGACCGCGACATGCGTTCGCGTGCGCTGACACGATTTTCCGGAACGATCTGCGTCACCCCGCCCATGCTGCGGATCATGAGTGGGTCGCCCTCCTTGATGAGCAGCCCCTGAATCGTCAGCCCGTCGGTCGTCCGAATCGTCGTGCCGCCATACCCGTGGGCGATCTCGGCATCCGGCTGCAGAATCGCCGTCGCGATCACCTCGTTCGATTTCCCGAGCGCCCAGCCGTCGAGGGCGGGCCCCACCTCGGCTCCAGCGCCCTGAATCGCGTGACACATGGTGCAGCGCACGACGACGTCCTGACCGCGCGCGGCCTGCCCGTCGAGCGCCAGCACGTCGCCGACGGCAATCGTCGGCAGACTCGGATCGGGTTCCGGCGTCACGGCTGACTGCAGCGTGACCGCCTCAGGATCGTAGATGCCTCGCGTCTTGAGGGTCGGCAGCAGCCCGTGGTCGGCCCAGTCGTTCGACAGACGGTTCAGCACCCACCACGTGGCTGCCTCTCGAAGTGGTCCGGGCGCAGACGACGCGAGGTCAACCATCGCGGATGAGGCGGCCCGGCTGTCGATGAACGCGAGAGCGTCCATCGCGCGACGGCGCTGGTCGACGGTCAGCCGAGGCGCCTGCGCGCGCAGGGCGAGCGCATCCGCCGCCGCCGGCACATGCAGTCGCCAGGCGATCCAGGCGAACGCGTCCGACCACGCAAGAGGATCGGCGGCGCCGAGTTCCCGATGGAGCACGTCGTAGAGCGCCCCTTCCTTGCCCGTGGCCCCCGTGCCCAGCGCCTCGAGGTGGCTGCGGTCAGCGCCGTCGAAGCGACGCGCGACGTCAGCCAGAATCGGCAGGGCGACACGCTCCGGTTGGTCGCGCATGGAGAGGGCCACCTCGCGCCGCACGCCGGGGTCGGCATCACGCGCGAGCGTGACGGCCACCGTCGTCACATCCAGGTTCGCACGACGCATGGCACGGTACGCTGCGATGCGCATCGAAGGCTCCCGCTGTGTGTCGGGCGCGCCTGCCCGTTTCTGCCCCTCCGGCCCGAGCTGATACAGCAGGAACATCGCCCGACCGCGAATGTACGCGTTGGGGTCGTCGAGCAGGCCGGCCACGGCGGCCACGGCGGCATTGCCTCGTGCCTTGAGCCCCTCGAAGCCGATGGCACGCACGTTGACGGCAGGCGAGCGCAGTGCGGTGACCAGGCCCTCGAGCGTGGACGGATCGAACGCCGGCGCCTTCGACACGAACCCCTTCGGCGCGACGCGGTAGATCGCACCCGATGTGGCATCGTCCAGATCCTGGTGCCCGCCGACGCGCGGGTCGATCCAGTCGCTCACATAGAGGGCACCATCCGGTCCCACCGCGATGTCGGACGGGCGGAACAGCGTCGAGATCTCGGCCGTGACGCTGTTGGTGCCGCCGAGGAAGTCTGACCCCGCCCACTTCCCTTCCGGGTTCGACGTCATGAAGTCGCGTCGGTCCAGGCGGAAGCCCGCGCCTTCCTGCTCGGGCTGGTACGCGAAGATCACGTTGCGCCCGGGCTCAGCCGCGAAGAACGTCCCGCGCCAGGCGTCACCAAGGGCGCCGTTCTCGTAGTACACGTTTCCTGTCGGTGACCCGCCGCCATAGACATCCCCGGCCGGCGCAATACCAGGGTCGTCCTGCCGCCATTCCGCAACGGCCACCGTCTGCCCCGGACGCCGGTCGGCCTGCCAGCTGCGCTGTCCGTCGTTCGACGCGAAGCCGAAGTTGGCGTATTCCATCACCCAGCTGACGC
>JACDAO010000364.1 GCA_013695405.1 Acidobacteriota bacterium
CGCCCCGAGACGTAGGCGCCGGACTTGTCTGGCGCTCCGCGTAGGTGAGAGGGACCGTCGGACAAGTCCGACGGCTACGCGTACGACGTCCGACGGATACGACTCGAGAGGTCCGACGGCTACGCGAACGCCGGTCCGTCGGCTACGTGTCGGAGTCCAGGACGCCGATGTACGGCAGGTTGCGGTAGGCCTCGGCGTAATCGAGTCCGTAACCAATCACGAACCGGTCTGCGATGGTGAAGCCGACGTACTCGACCGGCACGTCGACCTCGCGGCGCGACGGCTTGCTCAGCAGGCAGGCGGTGCGCAGCGTCTTCGGGCGACGCGCCCGCATCATGTCCAGCAGGTAGGTCAGGGTCAGGCCGGTGTCGACGATGTCCTCGACGATGATCACGTCGCGGCCCTCGATGCCGGTGTCGAGATCCTTGATCAGGCGCACTTCCCCGGACGAGCGCTTTGCCTTGTGATAACTGGACACGACGATGAAGTCCAGGGTGGCCGGCCGATCGAGGCGTCGCACCAGGTCCGAGAAGAAGACGAAGGCGCCTTTGAGCACGCAGACGAGGTGCAGATCGCCGGTGCTGGCATAATCAGCGCGGATCTGGTCGGCCAGTTCGTCCACCCGGGCCGCAATCGCCTCGCGCGTCAGCAGCGGAGTGGGGTGGGCGGGCAGTTGCTCGGGGGGCAGGGCCATTTCGACCGGCGCAGGCTAGCACACCGATGGCACGTTTCGCGATGATCACCGAGGCCGACGCCCGCGTGCTGCCCGAGGGCAGCACCGTGGAGTTGCTGCCGCGCGGTCACATCACGCCGCTCGCGGCCGACACCTTGCGGGATCGGCGCATCACCGTGATCCACGCCGACCGGGTGTCCGAGGACGACGGCGCGTCGCTGGTGCCCGAGGCGACGGTGCGCCGCGTGATCATCGGCAGCGACCACACTGGCGTCGCGCTCCGCCAGCACCTGGTCACGTGCCTGCGCGGGCGCGGCCTCGCGGTGCAGACCGTGGGCCCCGAGGGCACCGACCCGCCGCCGGTCGACTACCCGGACATCGCCGAGCAGGTCGGACTGGCGGTGGTCCGCAAGGACGCCGACGCCGGGATCGTCATCGACGGCGCCGGCCTCGGCTCGACCATGGCCGCCAACAAGGTGGCAGGCGTGCGCGCCGCGCTGGGCCTGAACGAGACGCTGGCCCGCTACGCACGAGAGCACAACGGCGCGAACGTCCTGGCGCTCGGCGCCTCGCTGATCTCTCGCGCCGATGCCGAGGCGATCGTTGCCATCTTCCTGACGACGCCGATGACCGAGCCGCGCTACATCCGCCGGCTGGTCAAGCTGCAGCGCCTCGAGCGCCGCCCCTGAGGCCCATGCCCCTGACGCCGTTCGACGTCGACCGCCTGGTGGCGATCATCACCGAGGAAGTGCTGCGGGCCGCGGGCGGCCTGGTGGTCACGGGCCGCTGCGCCTGCCACAGCCTGCACGCCGAGTGCTGCCCGGACCTCCTGCGTGGCGTGCTCGATGCCGGTGCGAGCCGGCTGGGGATGCAGGCCTCGGGAGGCCCCGCCGGGTCTGTCGCCGGCCTGATCGATCACACCCTGCTCAAACCGGATGCGTCCCAGGTCGAGATCGAGACGCTGTGCCGCGAGGCTGCCGAGTATCACTTCGCCACAGTCTGCCTCAACCCGATCTGGGTGCCGCTGGCGGCCCGCCTGCTGCGCGGCAGCGGCGTCGGGGTGTGCACCGTGGTCGGCTTTCCACTCGGCGCCACCACCGCCGACGTCAAGCAGTTCGAGACCCGGCGGGTGATCTTCGATGGCGCCACCGAAGTCGACATGGTGATCAACGTCGGCGCGCTCAAGTCGGGCGACGTGCGGACGGTGCACCAGGACATCCAGGCCGTGACCGCGGTCTGCCGGGCGGCTGGCGTGCTCAGCAAGGTGATCATCGAAGCGGCGCTGCTGACCGACGAGGAGAAGGTCACCGCCTGCACGCTGTCCAAGGCGGCGGGTGCCGACTTCGTCAAGACCTCGACCGGCTTTGCCAAGGGCGGTGCCACCGCGGCCGACGTCGCGCTGATGCGTCGGGTGGTCGGCGACAGCATGGGCGTCAAGGCCGCCGGCGGGGTCCGCGACCTCACCGGCGCGCAGGCAATGGTCCAGGCCGGTGCGAGCCGCATCGGGGCCAGTGCCGGCGTCCGCATCGTGCAGGAGTCGCGCGGCACCACGCCGGTGGGGAGTGGGGCAGGGGGGTACTAGAATTGCAGAATTGCACCACCGCCGCCGGGGCACTCCGAGCACTGAGGCGCCATGAAATTCTGAACTATTGCAATTTCTACGCGCTGACCAGCCCCGGCGTCCGCCCTTCGAGCCACCCCGCCACTTCGGTCGGCGAGAACTGCAGGCCGGTGTAGAACGGGCCAAACTCGCCGTAGTCGGCGCTGGCCTCGTCGAAGCGCATCTCGTAGATCAACTTCTTGAACACCAGCGGGTCGTCGGCAAACAAGTCGACCCCCCATTCCCAGTCGTCCAGGCCAATCGAGCCCGAGATGATCTGGGTGACGTCGCCGGCATACAGACGTCCGATCTGGCCGTGGTCGCGCATCATCGCGGCGCGTTTCTCGAACGGCGTGCTGTACCAGTTCTTGATCTCACCCCGGCGTTTGTCCATCGGATAGAAACAGACGTAGCGGCGTGGTGGGAACGGCGCGAACAGGCGTCCGCTGACCCGGCCGTGCTGCGCCTGCATCGCGTCCTTCTGCGCCTCGCGGTAGTCGTCGGTGCCGTGCGCCAGGCCCTGGGCGGTGAGTTGCTCGTGAATCTTGGCGGTCATCTCGTACATGCCGAGTTCGACGATCGACAGGTAGGAGGTCGAGGCCTCGAGGACCTCGGCCAATGGCAGACGCGCGACATCGAGCTGCGCCTGGTTCAACGCGTCGAACGAGCGCCGAGCGTGCACCAGCATCAGGTCGGCCTTGTGACCGAGCATGGCCACCGCGATGCTCGAGCCATCGTCGCCCGACGCCTGCTGCAGCCACTCGGCCAGGCCGTCGGCGAGGTGGCGCCGTTCTTCGTGCGACGCCTGACCGAGGCTCGTCCACGACATGCGGAACATCTGGTGCAGCAGGGACCAGCCTTCGAGCGATTCCGGGACGGTCAGCATCCCCCCAGTGTAGCCGCCCCCTCGCGTCGCCGCCCCCTCACGTCGCCGCCCCCTCGCGTAGCCGCCGGACTTGTCCGGCGGTCACCATTGCCGGTCGGACACGTCCGACCGCTCCTCGTGGTCGCGCGCTACCAGCGGATCACGCCGAGCAGGTTGCTCGAGGCGTCGGTCCATGGCGATACCCCGCTGGCCTTCGACGGCGCGCCGTACGCGGCCAGCGCCGCGGGATCGCGGGCCAGCAACATCCACGTGCTCAACTCGCTGGTGTCGTCCACGGTGTTGCCGACGACCTCGACGACGGTGAAGCCCGTCGCGGTGCCCGCGGCCACGACGATGCCTTCGAGATCGAGATAGCGGTTGGATACGTGCACCGCGAGCACGCTGCGCGCGTCACGCAGGTGGCGGGCATAGAGGCGGAACGCCTCGCGCGTCAGCAGGTGCACCGGCAC
>JACDAO010000370.1 GCA_013695405.1 Acidobacteriota bacterium
GCGCAGCGCTGAAGGATCACGAGGAGGTTCCCCGTCGCGAGCGCCACGAATCGCATCCGGACCACCTTCGCCGCGAATTGCGCACGCGCCGCGCAAGTGAATGCGCCCATGCACGCCGCGAGACGTCCTGGGAGACGAGGGCTTCGCATCATGACCGACTTACTTGTCACGGCATCGACGCGATGGCCTCCGCGATGAGCGCTCCGGCCGCGGCTCCGGCGAGCCGCGTCAGAAGGCGATGCCGACATTGAGGATGCGCAAGGTGGGCAGGACTTCGATCAGGTCGGCATCGCCAGTGCCGAACAGCCGCTTCAGGCCGAAGCCGGTCCCCATGTAGAAGTGATCGCCCTTGCCAAGCGTCCAGCTCCAGTTGATGTCGAACCCGACGCCGAAGTATGAGCCGTCAGCGACGTTGGTCATCCCGGCCTTGACGCCGAACGCGACGCCAGCCAGCGGCCGGGCGCCGGGATAGTACCGGGCGAACACGTCCGCATTGAGGTAGTCGGCGTCGCCGTCCGAGAAGAACGAGCCACCAACCCCGGCGCCCAACGACTGCCCGACCCGCCGCTCGTACTCGACGTTGAAGAGGTCGAACACCAGGCCGAAGGGATTGGCCGACACCACCTGTCGTGGCCTGACCGGTGGCGACGGTTCGGGGGGCGGCGAGATCGGCTGCGCCCTGAGCGGCAAGGCCGTGGCAGCAAGGACGATGACGACGGCGGCGGTGCGCCAGATCGAATTCATGATTCCTCCTGCAGGGTGGCGAGGACGTAATCCAGCCTTCTTGCCGGACGTCTACTGACCCAGCACCGACGCGGCACGCTGCGCGATGATGGCGTGCACGGCTGCGGTGGGATGGATACCGTCCCAGAACAGGAACTCGTCGGGATTCGTGCAGGCAAACGGCGCCTCGGACGGCGTGATGCATGCGCTCGTGACGTCGGTCAGGCTGAAACGATTGCCGTCCGCCACGATCTCGTTGAGCAGCGCGAAGGCGTCGAGCCTGGCCATGCGGATGCCTGGCGCCGCCGACCACTGCGCCACGATGCTGGCGAGGTTGCCATTGAAGGCCAGCGTCAGGCCGGTCGCGAGCTGCGCGGTGCCCGGAGCGATTGTGTCGAGGTAGCGAATCGCGGGTGTGAGCGCAGGATTGGGCGCGCTCCACACGAGGAAGTCCCTTGCACCCGCGCCGTACAACCGCCCGATGTTGGCGGCGATGGACGTCAGCGCCTGCTGGATCACGGCCAAGTGACCACCGCTCGGATACGCCACCAGTGCATCGCGGACGTCGTTTCCGCCCATTTCGATCACGTACAGCGCCGCTGGCGACGCGACTCCGCCAGATGCCGCGAGAAACGCGTCCACCTGCGCGGACAGGTTCACGTTCCTGCCATCGTCGTAGGCCCGGGCCGCGCCGACGGCGTAGTTGGTGGCCACCGCACTCGAGCCGCGGAAGGCGGGCCGCACGGTGCCGGCCAGCCCCCGTGACCGGGCGAACTGCTCGACCCAGGTGGCGCCGTTCGTGAAGTGGTGACCACCTTTGGCGTAGGGAGCACCGGGAATCAGCAGCGGGTCGACGAGGTAGTCCGGCGGTGTGTTGGTACCGCCCCTGAGCGCGAAGGCGTTGCCGGAGTCCGACAAGCTGGTGCCGAAGACGACGATGCCGTCGTACTGCGGCTGCGCTGCGACGCGTCCCGTCGCCGTGAGCGCCAGGGCGAGGCCACCGGCGAACATGCCGCGAACGAGGCGGGTGTGAATGATGTCGAATCTGACCATGGCGAATGCCCTCCCAGGCACGTCGGCCGACCGGCCGCGGACGCAGTCGGAACCGCCGTGTGTCCGGCGGCTGCGTTCAGGAGGTCATTCAGGAAAACCGGCGGGAGGTTACAGCCGCGCACGCCCGGAAGGAGGAATGCGCCGGCAGCCTCGCACGGCACGTACGAGCGCGGCGAGGCCATCGCGGTCGTCGGCTGCGAGGGCAGACCGACCGGTGATCGGCGACGCCACGGCCGCCAGGCCGAAGTCGAGCAGGTGAGCCACGCCGGTTCCCGGGTGAGCAATCACGTTGCCGGCAACCAGCGAGCCGTGCACCAACCCACGCGTGTGCGCGACGCGAACCACGTCGATCAGTGGTCGCAGCATCGCCACGGCCTGCTGCGGGGCGAGGCCACCAGCCCTGACCCCCTCCATGATCGGGATGCCCTGCCTGAACTCGGTCAGCACCGCCGGACAGCCCGCGGCGTCGACATACGCGGCGAGCGGCAGAGCCACGAGCGCGTCGCGCCAGTCACCCAGTTGCTGCTGGAGCTCCCGGAATCGTGCGAGGAAATCGAGCGGTGCGGGCGAGCGCCAGACCTTGAGCCGCAACAGTCGCCCGTCCGGCCCCTCGTCGCGCACGAGAAACACGGAGGCCGACACGCTGTCGCCGAGCGGCAGGTGAATAGTGAACGCCCCGGTCAGGTCGCCGGTGCGGACTGGTGTCGCGAGTGCGGCCTCGAGCAGGCAGGCCGGGCAGAGTCCCCCCTGCAAGACGGCCAGCGGGTGTCTGTCGCAATTCACGGCCGTCGCTCCGCTAGGAGGCCACCACGCGAATCAGCTCCCGCATCTCTTCGTCGGCGTCCTCCGGCGACAGCACGGTGTCGGCAATCTGCAGCCTGAGGATGGATCCGAACCGCTGCCGGAGGCGATGTACGGCCACCTTGACCGCACCTTCGCTCATCAGCAGTTGCTCCGCGATGGTGCGATACGACGGCAACTCGCCGCTGTCGGTCAGGTAGGGGAACAGCGCGTCGGCCACGGAGTGCTTGCCGGCTTCGTGGTACTCGGCGCGGAGACGCGCAAGTGCACGATCGATGCACAGCGCGGCCCATTTCCTGTCGAACTCCCGCTCGGGCGTGTCTCCGGAACCGAGGCCGCGCGCGTAGCTCCGCTCGGCGTCGTCGAAGTCGAGGGCCAGCGGTCGTCGCGCGGGGCCGCCGCGCCTGGCGGCAGTGGCGCGCTCGTGCTCGTTGATGACATATCGCTTGAGCGCCGTCAGCAGGAACCCGCGAAAGCGCCCCCGGGCCGGGTCGGCCGACTGGAGGCCCTGTCGCTCCAGGAGACTCGCGAAGAAGCCCTGCGTCAGGTCCTCGGCCTCCTCGCGATCGTGCCCACGCCGCCGCAGGTAGCTGTAGAGAGGCGGCCAGTAGATTTGGCACAACTCGGCGAGCGCCCTGCTGGCGGCACCATCGGACAGTCCGCCGGCAGCGGACACCATCGTCCAGCGGGTGGTGGCAAACCCGCCGCCCCCGCGCGCGGTGGTCATGCCAGCCACCGCTCGCACGCCGCGAGGAATTCCATCGGGTTGGCGGGCCGCCGTGTGCGGTCGGTGGAGAGCGCCCGGTCGAAGAATCCTGAGGCGACGTCCGACAGCGCACCATCCAGGGGACCCATGCCGGTTCCCGGTCGCCCGGCCTCCATCCCGTCATCGGCAACGGCAATCGTGCGCCGGAACGGGTGTCTCGCCGTCAGCATCTCGTAGGCGACGACCCCGAGAGCCCAGAGGTCCCAGGACGGACTCACGACGTCTCCCGCGACCTGCTCGGGTGCCATGTAGTCGAGGGTGCCCATCAGGAAGCCGGCGCTACCCGTCGGCCCATCTGTCGCGGTAATTGGGCGTTCGGCAGCGAGGGCCTTCGCGAGGCCGAAGTCGAGCACCTTGGCCAGCACGCCGCTGTCGTGGCGCTGCAGGAAGATGTTCTCCGGTTTCAGGTCACGATGCAGGAGGCCCTGGCTGTGTGCCGCGGTGAGTGCCTGGCAGACGCCGCGAAGGATGGGCAGGGCCTCGTCCGGGCGCATGGGCACCCGCGACGCCAGGCGCTGCCGCAACGTCTCGCCCTCGAGCAGCTCCATCACCAGGAACGCACGGCGATCGCGATCGACCCCGAAGTCGTAGATGCGGACCACATGGGCGTGCGCGAAGCCGGCGGCCGCACGCGCTTCCTGCCGGAACCGCGCCTCGAGACCCGTCCGTGCGCCTGGGCCGGACGCGGGGCCGACGATGTCCTCACGGATTACCTTGACCGCCACGCGGCGTTCGAGCGCACCGTCGAAAGCCTCGTAGACCGTGCCCATTCCGCCGCGACCAAGGCGCCGGTCGAGTCGATAGCGGTCATTCAGCAACCGCGCGCCACGCAGGGTCGACAGAGGACTGCCGTCGACAGCACACAGCTCGGAGCCGCTGTCGAAGCATCGGCCGCAGCGACCGCACTCTGCGAGTCCATGGGTGTCGGTCCAGGAACGTTCCAGCAGGTGCCCCAGTCCTTCGGCGACGCTTGCCAGCAGGTCGAGATCGTCGCTGTCGTACGGTTCCTCCGACCGGCGTGGGCCCAGCACGACCAGGGCAATCGGCGGGTCGCCGGCGTTAACACTGCACACGGGGACGAGCAGCTCGATGCCGCGCCCCGACAGCAGCGTGCGCTCCTCCTCGGGGAGTTGGTGGCTTACCCATGCGGTATCCCCGAGCGACAGCGCAAGGGGCTTGCGCAGGGCCGACAGGACGCCGACGGCCGTCATGGCCGCGGGCAGTGGCAAGGCTGACGGGAGCGACCCGGTCACGGGTGTAAAGCAACGAGTCCCCGGAGCGTGCTGGAAGACCTCCACGAAAGTGGGGTGCAGGGCCTCGTCGATCTGCTGGACCACTGACGGCGCAATCGACTCGAAACTCGGCGCCCGGCCGATTTGGTTCACGACGCTCTCGAGCAGACGCTCCGCGTCGTATCGGTCGCGGAAGAAGCGGCGATCGAGCGCGCGCAGCCAGGACTCTCGTCGGTTGCGGATCACCACCAGCGCGCCAACGATGAGGACGTACCACCACCAGCGAGACTGCACCATCCGGGCGAGCGGCTCATCGCCGTGCCACATCAACTCGGCCAGCAGCAGCGCCGTCACCGCCGGAAGGAGGGCGTCCAGCAGGCGACGTGCCAGTGCATACCGGACACCCTGCCGCACGATGATGCGGAGATCGAAGAGCCTGTGCCGCAGAATGGCGTGCGCGAAGGAGGCGGGCACCGCGAGCGAGGCGAGCGCCAACAGCGTGAGAAAGGAATTACCGAAGATGTCGGCGCTACCATCGAGGCGATCGCCGGCCAGCAGTGCGGCGCCGGCAGACACCCCGACCATCAGCCCGCCCAGGAGCACGCGCATACGACGGCGATCCGTGACGCTGTCAGCGGCCCGCTGGTGCGCCAGCAGCAGAGCGACAGCGGCAAAGGCGTAGAGGCTGCCGGTCGAGACGAGCCACACCTTCGAATCGGGCAGTCCGGTGGCGGCGCCCGGCTCCTGCATGAGGTGATACCCCACGTAGGCGAACCAGCCCATGGCCAGCGCGCCGGGAAGCAGCGCCGCCAGGAGCCTCGCTGTCGACCAGGTACGGCGCGGGAACACCGCGACGAACGCGAACAGCAGAGGGCCGAACGAGGTGCTCGTCGCGTGCGGC
>JACDAO010000439.1 GCA_013695405.1 Acidobacteriota bacterium
ACTTGGAGCGCTCGCGCAGGCACAGGCGACGGCATTGCCAGGGACCGACGACGCCGACAGTCCCTTCTTTTCGCCGGACGGCCACCAGATCGCGTTCTTTGCCAGGGGAAAGCTGAAGCGAATCGCCGTCACGGGAGGAGCGCCTGTCACAGTGTGCGACGCGCCACACACCGACGGCACGCCAGGGGCCGGGGGCGGAGCCTGGGGTGAGGACGGCATGATCGTGTTCGTGCCTGGCCGAGGGCCGGGCGTGATCGTCTGGCGCGTGTCATCGGCCGGGGGCAAGCCCGAACCGCTGGCAGCGCTTGCCAAGGGCGAGTTCCACCACAAGTGGCCCCAGGCACTGCCGGGTGGCAGAGGCGTGCTCTATACGGCGCCCGACCGTCCGGGAGCCGTCAACGATGCCGACCTCGTCGTGCAGCCGCTGACGAACGGGGCGCGGAAGGTCGTGCACCGCGGCGGCTATCACGGCCGGTACCTCCCCAGCGGCCACCTGGTGTACCTCCACGACGGCGTGCTCTTCGCCGTCCCGTTTGATCTCGACCGCCTGCAGTCAACCGGGCAGGCGACGTCGGTGCTCGACGGCGTGGCGTCGAGCACGTATACGGGAAGCGCACAGTTTGCCGTATCGACCGATGGCACGCTTGTGTATGTACCAGGGCGGAGCCTCGGCGAGGCGCGGCCCGTCGACTGGATGGATCGCGCCGGAAACACGACCCCGATGTGGGTCACCCCTGCGAATTGGTACAACCTTCGTTTCTCTCCCGATGGACGAAGGCTCGCGATGGACATTTTTTCCGGACCCACGTCCGACGTCTGGGTCTACGACTGGGAGCGCGAGACGGCCACTCCCTTGACGCGCCACCCCGCCAGTGAATTCAAGCCGGTGTGGACGCCCGATGGCCGCCGCATCGCGTTCAACTCAAACCGGGACAACTCGCCGCACAACCTGTACTGGCAACGAGCGGACGGAACCGGCGACGCCCAACGCCTCACCGAGAGCAAGCACTCGCAGTGGCCCGTCTCGTGGCACCCGAGCGGCAAGTTGCTGGCGTTCGAGGAGCACAAGGTCGGAACGAATTTTGACCAGAGCTGGGACCTGATGATCCTCCCCATCGAAGGCGACGACGCATCGGGCTGGAAGCCGGGAACGCCGACCGCATTCCTCGACAGTCCTGCAGAGGAGATGCAGCCGAACTTTTCACCGGACGGGCGGTGGCTCGCGTATCAGTCGAACGAGACGGGCCGCTACGAGGTGTACGTGCGACCGTTTCTCGGTCGCGGCGACGGCTGGCGGATCTCGACTGGCGGCGGCACCTTTCCCACGTGGTCGCGCACGAAACGCGAGCTCTTCTACGGTCTGAACGGACAAATCATGGTCGCGGCGTACGCGGTCGAGGGCGATGCGTTCCGCGCCGAAAAGCCGCGCCCACTGCCAAACGCGCGCTACACCGCGGGGGGACCAGCCCGGATGTTCGACCTGCACCCTGACGGCGAGCGGTTCGCGGTCGCGCCCGCGGAAGCAGTTCCGACGCGCGACAGGGTCGTCGTGATCTTGAACTTCTTCGACGAGCTGCGGCGGATCGTGCCGATGACCCGCACACACGCCCCGTAACACCCAACGCTTTCGGAGCGCGCGTTCTCGACGCAGAGAGAACAGGGCCTCTTGCGGGCCCCGTTCTCGGTGAACCCTGCTCAATGGTGTCTGTCGTTGTGGGACGGCTTCCAACGCACCGGCGTGATGTAGAGGGTGCCCTTCGAGCAAGGAATGCCATCGGCCCGCGTGTAGTTCTGGAACTCATCGACGACGGCGGCCCCGACCAGCCACGCCGGGCCCACGCTGACGTAGCCTTGCAGCTCGGCCAGCCCCGTCCGGTCGTTCACCCGCCCCCCGACCCGCGCGGTGAACGACAGCCGCTGGCCTGTCACCACATAGTCGGCCGCGAGGTATGTCTGATTCGGCTGGACGTCCGGAATGATGTCGTTCAAGACACTGGCCTCCACCGTGCCCGAGACATCTCCTGACGCCGGTCCCGCAAACGTGAACTTGTACGGATCCCCGTTTTCTTCACGGGCAAAGCATTTGTCGAAGTCGACCTCGAAGGACCTGGATTTGCTCTGCAGCGGGGCCGTTGAGCCCAGCGCCACGAGGAGCGCGCTGCCGATCAACGCGGTGGTACGCATCCGTTTCATGGTTTCTCCTTGGAGAGACACGTGGAGGCCGCTGTGATGGACGAGTGGCGAGCGGCCGACTCGGCCTCGATCGACTGACGCGAGAAGCGCACGCAAACGTACTCACCCCGCCTTAGCGAGCGACCGCGCAGCAGGTTCATCTCCTCTTGATGGTTGAGAGCGGCACGTTCCGCGCCGGCGGCGTGCCTGGGCGTTGACAAGAGACTTCTTTGCGCCGACGATACGCCCTATGTACTGATGAGGCGGCACGAGAGGTCACTGCGTGCCACCATCCCGAGCAGAAGAAGCGCAAGCAAGAACGCGGCGAGACCACCCATGTCTGACAGCCCGGCGGCCGACAGGCTTGTCGAACTGATACCCGCCATCATGGAACGCTGGGACGAGCGGGTACGCGCCGAAGTCTCCGCAGCGGCCGACTCTGACGAAATTATTCTCCGCGACAGCCTCGCGCCGATGCTCCAAGTGATGGCGAAGGTTCTTGCCGAGCAGACAGACCCCCGTACCGCCGCGAGGGACCTCGGCTTGATGACCGTTCATGGCAAGGAACGTGCGAGTCAGGTCGCGTATTCGATGGGTGCGATGATTCTGGAGTGCCACATCCTGCAGGAAACGGTGCTGGAGTTCCTGGAACCCGAGCAGCACCTCGAGACGCGCGATCGCGGCGTCATCATCCAGTACTTCAACGAACTGGTTCGCGTCGCGGCTGGCGAGTTTTCTGGTGTACAGCAGACGCTGCAGAACTACGCCCACGGTCTCGTCAAAGTCGACCGCGCCAAGGATGAATTCCTGGCAATGCTCGGCCACGAGCTCCGCAATCCACTCGGCGCTATTTCGACAGCGCTGTTTGTGCTTCGAGAAGGCTCCGCGAGTCGTGCCGCACAGGACGGTGCCCTGGCGGTGGCGACCCGGCAGGCGCTCCACATGAAGCGCATGCTCGACGACCTCCTGGACCTCGCGCGCATCAACGAGGGCACAATTTCTCTGCAGTTGAGCCCTGTCGACCTTGGCACAGAGGTTCAACTGGCCGTGGATGCCGCGCAGACGACGTTTGACCTTCGTAAGCATACGGTGTCGCTGTCGCTACCGCAGGAGCGCATAAGTGTGATGGCCGACCAGGTGCGCCTGGGACAATGTCTGGCCAACCTCTTCGCCAATGCCGCCAAGTACACCAACGTCGGCGGACGTATCGAGGTGTTCCTCGAGCGCGAGGGTGAGATCGGCGTCGTTCGCGTGCGTGACAACGGGATTGGCATCCCGGCGCATCTTCTGGCCAGTATTTTTGACGTGTTCCAGCAGGCCCCTCGGACCCTGGACCGGGCGGAGGGCGGCATGGGTATCGGGCTGACGATCGTGCGGCGCTTGATCGAGCGGCACGGAGGCTGGGTGGAGGCCACGAGCCAGGGCACGGGGAAGGGAAGCGAGTTCGTCGTGCGGCTCCCGGCGCTCGAGGCAGTGCCCGACGCGGCGGCGCCGCAACTCACGCGAGCCGGTGGCGTCAGGGTGTTGGTCGTCGAAGACAGCGTCGACGCGGCCGAGATGATGGCGAGTGCCCTGGAACTCCTCGGGCACCATGTCGTCGTGGCACATGACGGGCCTGCCGCCCTTGCGGCGGTCGTACTCGGGTGTCCCGATATCGCGCTGGTGGATATCGGGCTGCCTGGAATGAACGGCTACGACCTCGCGGCCCAGCTCCGAGCCAGCGGGTGGTGTCCATCGTCGATGAAGCTCATGGCCGTGACGGGCTATGCTGCCGATCCGCAAGCGCTTGCCGCCGCCGGCTTTGACGGGCACATGATCAAGCCGCTCGATTTCCAGAAACTGGAGGAGGCCCTCGCCCGACGCAGCGGGGACCGTTCCAGCCCGGCAGGGACGGCACTCATGGAGCCACCCGGGTCGCCGTCCGTCGCCGACCCTCCACCAGGCGACGAGTGAGCGCCTGGCAGCGGCCGACTCGCCCTCGATCGACTGACGCGAGAAGCGCACGCCAACCTACTCACCCCGCCTGGAGGGTCGACCTCAGCGCGGCCATGTGGCAAGTGGCCACGTCGTGTACGTCGAGGGCAACACGCTGTTCGCGATGCCGGTCGACCTGCGGCGGCTGGCAGCCGCGGGTCCGGCGGCCCGCGTCATCGACGGCGTGAAGTCGGACGATTCCAGGGGCGGTGCACAGTTCGCTGTGTCCGGCCTGGGCACGCTGGCCTACCTCCCGGGGCGAAACTCCTTCGACCCCCGGCCGGTGGCGTGGATGGAGCGCAGCGGGGCCATGACCGTGCTCCGGACGACGCCCGCCCAGTGGAGTAACCCCGAATTCTCTCCGGACGGCGCCGTACCGAGTGGACGATGGTGTGTTCCGCGTCGAGAGCCCGCGCCCATGGGCGTCGCGTGACGTGCCGCTGCGTCACATTCTGGGGCAGCGCAGGTACGCGTTGCACCGCGACGGCATGCGGGTGGCGATCGCGCTGCCGTCCGCAGGCGACGACGTCAAGCAGGATCACGTCACGTTCTTCCTGAACTTCTTCGACGCGCTGCGACGCATCGCCCCCGCGGGGAACTGACGGGTGCGCTGGCGTGACACGCTCATCAGCGTGGTCACCCTCGCCGGCTGTGAAGCGCTGGCGCGCCCCGGACCATCGCCGGGGTCATGCCGCCGTCGTTCGTCCTGCCGCGCGGCACCGACTTCTGGATGCCGGTGCTTCGGGTGTGGTGGACAGGTCAGGGCGACCGCGTCTAGGAGTGGCGCTCCCTCACGGTCGCGGTGCACGACGTCGGGCTCGTACGCCGCCAGGCGCCGAGAATGCCAAAGGTGCTCTCGGCGTAGGCCTTGGCCGCTGCGAGCGAGGGGTGCAGCGGGCCGATTTGGTCACCGTGCAGCCCTCGGATGTGGAACACCTTCCAGCCGCGCACCGTGGGGGCGATGGCGAGGCTGTCGCCGTGATCGGGGATGACGACGACCATCGGGCCCTGCTGCCGAACATCCGCGTTCATCGAGCACTCTCCGGCGGCCACAGCACGGGACGCGCGAAGTACGACGCCGCGTGGGCGCCTCCGGTTCCGAACGGCGCGGGATTCCTCGCAATGCCGCGGGACGCGTCGGCCCAGACACAGCGCCACGCCAAGCACATTGAACGTCACGTGGGCGTTGGCAATCCGAACGACGCTTCGAGGAGCCACCGACGCCAGGCCGTTCACCCGCGTGAGCCAATCCGCGCGCCTTCTTCACATTCCGGTGTGGAGGAACGCACCACATGCTCACTCGCGCCATCATCGCCGTCGCGACAACCCTGACCGCGTTGTCACCCGGCGTCGCCGGGGCGCAACAGGTTCTGCCCCGCAGCGCTCTGACGGCCAGCGGGGGTTACGCCCTGTTTGTCGATGAATTGCTGATTCCACACGCCGTGGTCGGCGTCGGCGCCGAGTGGCTGGCGACGCCACGGATCGCTGTCGGCCCCGAGCTGCTCTACATGGTCGGCCCGGGCTCGGACCGCGACCTGTTCGTGCTGGGCGTGGTGCGCGTCGGGATTCGGCCGTTCAGCGCCCGGGTCGCGCCGTTCGTGACTGCCGGCGGCGGGCTGATGCGACACAGCAGTCGCTTCGGGGGACGCGCGTTCAGCGCCACCGAAGGCGCGTACGTGGCCGGCGGCGGGGTGCGGATCGCCGTGACCCCCCGCGTCTCCCTCGCACCCGAGGTGACGACCGGCTGGGAGGCCCACCTGCGCGCCTCGGTCAGCGTCGGCATCAGGCTGCGATGAGCCGCTACTCGCCGCGACGGATCCGATCGAGTATCTCCTCGTGCTCGCGTTCGAACCGATCGAGGTCGCGGCGCAGTTCCTCGTCGCGCTGAGCGTCCGCCTCCGGGTTGAACGGGCCGGACAGCTCGGACTGGTACATGATCCGGCGCTGCGCAACCCGCGCCTCGTGCTGCCGCTTGGCCTCGGCGATGGCCTCGCGCTGGGTGTCGGTCAGCGTCACCTGGGTGATGCCTTTGGCCGCATCTTGCTGGCGCAGACGCTCCATCACCAGCTCGAGGGCACTCTTGGGAGCTTCTTCAGTCATGCAGGCAATCCTACGCCAGTCGTGCATGGGCTGCGCGGCGGTCGCGAGTGTGGCAAGGTGTGCCGATGATCGACGTACGCGGCCATCGCGCCCTGGTCACCGGAGGCACCCAGGGGGTCGGGCAGGCTATTGCCGTGGCGCTGGCGCGTGCCGGCGCCGACGTGGTGGTCCACGGCCTGCGCCTCGACGAGGCTGCCCGCGACACCGAAGCCGCCTGTCGGGACGCCGGGGCGCGCGTCGCGATGCTCGAAGGCGATCTGGCCGACGACCCGGTCCACGCGACCGCGCGGCTGTTCGAGGCGGCGGCGGTGGTCATGCCGGGCATCGACCTGCTGGTCAACAACGCCGGCACCGCGCTGGACACCACGCACTTCCTGGAGCTGTCGCCCGACGTCTTCGATCGGACGCTGCGGCTCAACGTCGCGGCGCCCTTCTTCCTGACGCAGCGGTTCGCCCGCGCCTGGGTCGCCGCCCGCGTGCGCGGACGCGTGCTGTTCACCGGCTCGATCAACGGCCGGCTGGCCGAGCCGATGCACGCCGCCTACGACACCTCGAAGGGCGCGATCGAGATGATGGTCAAGACCCTGTGCGTGTCGTTGGCGCCGCACGGCATCCGCGTCAACGGGATGGCGCCCGGACTGGTCCGCACCCCGCTGACCGGCGCGTTCCTCGACAACCCGCGGGCCCTGGCGTGGATGCAGCAGCACACTCCGAACGGCGAGGTGCCCGGCCCGGAAGTCTGCGGCGACGCGGCGGTCTACCTGCTCAGTGACGCCGCCGTCCATGTCCACGGCCAGATGCTGCTCGTCGACGGCGGGATGAGCGCCTGGCAGCAGCCGGACCCGCCACTGCTCCGCTGATGCCGACGGCTTCCTGGGTACGGTCGAGAACACCTTCGCGCAGCCGGCGCGGGTGGCGCCGGTCGAGGCAACGATGACCAGCCGTGCGCCGCGCAACGGCCGGCCGCCTGCCGGCGTTAGTGGAGGGCATGCATCTGTCCCCAGCCCGGAGTGCGGCGTGACCCCACGGTCGGCCGACATCGATTCCACAAGCACGGCCCCGGGCGGGCTGACCACGCTGCTGCAGCGGCTGATCGACGTCCGGCCGGGCGAAGTCCACGCGCTGGTGTGGGCGTCGCTGTACTACTTCTGCGTGCTCTCGGCCTACTACGTGATCCGCCCGATCCGCGACGAGATGGGCGTGGCCGGCGGCGTCGACAACCTGCCGTGGCTGTTCACCGGCACCCTGCTCGGGATGACGCTGGTCAACCCGCCGTTTGCGGCGCTGGTGGCGCGCCTGCCGCGGCTGCGCTTCATCAGCGTCACCTACCGGTTCTTCTCGGCCAACCTGCTGATTTTCTACCTGCTGCTGCTCACCGCCAGCACCGCGCAGCACATCTGGGTCGGGCGGGCCTTCTTCATCTGGACCTCGGTCTTCAACCTGTTCGTCGTGTCCGTGTTCTGGGCGTTCATGGTCGACGTCTTCTCGCGCGAGCAGGGCAAGCGGCTGTTCGGGTTCATCGCCGCGGGCGCGACCGTCGGCGCAATCAGCGGATCGGTGATCACGGCGTCGCTGGTGTCGGTGCTGGGATCGACGCCGCTGCTGCTGGTCTCGGTGGCGCTGCTGGAAGTGGCGGTGTTCTGCATGCGCCGGCTGTCCGGCATCGCGACGGCGTTGCGCACCCGCACCGGGGCGGTCGAGGACGCCGCGCCGATCGGCGGCGGCATGCTGGCCGGCCTGTCCCGGGCCGTCGGCAGCCCGTACTTGCTCAACGTCAGCATCTACATGCTGCTGTTTGCGATCACCTCGACCTTCCTCTACTTCCAGCAGGCCGACATCGCCAGCCGCAGCTTCACCGATCGCGCCGCGCGGACCGCCTTCTTCGCGCAGGTCGATCTGGTGGTCAACGTGCTGACACTGGTCACGCAGCTGTTCCTCACCAGCCGGATCCTGCAGTACCTGGGCGTGGCGCTGACCCTGACGCTGCTGCCGGCGCTGAGCGTGATCGGCTTTGCATGGCTGGGCACCACGCCCACGATCGCCGCGATCGTGGCGCTGCAGGTGGCGCGGCGCGCCGGCAACTTCGCGATCGCCAGGCCGACCCGCGAAGTGCTCTTCACCGTGCTGCCGCGCGAGGACAAGTACAAGGCCAAGAGCTTCATCGACACGTTCGTCTACCGGCTCGGCGATCAGTTCGGCGCCTGGTCGTACGCGGCGCTCGGCTGGTTCGGCCTGACGCTGTCGGGGATCGCCTTCGCGGCCGTGCCGGTCTCGGCGCTGTGGCTGGTCAACGCGTTCTGGCTGGGCCGGCGACAGGAACGTCTTGCCGAGGCCCAGGCGCTGCCGCCGACGTCGCCTGCGCCCGCCGCCGCGCCCCCGATCCCGCCCGCCGCACCGACCGTCGACCGACGCAGCCCCGGTCCCTCCCCCCGCCACGGAAGAGCGCGCGTCCACCACGGCTTCGATCACGCACGGTTCATGGCACCGGGAGACGACCCCGAGGGCGGCTACGCATGGTTCCTCGGCGTGCAGATGAATGACGAGGACGCAGTCGTGCTCGTCGCCACCGATCAGGACACGGTGGTGGGTTACGTCTATGCCGGTATCGAGCCGCAGTCCTGGAAAGAACTGCGCGAGGCATGCGGCTTCGTGCACGACCTGATGGTCGACCCCGAGGCACGGCTGCGCGGCATCGGCGCGCAGTTGCTCGAGGCAGCGGTCCAGTGGCTGCGTGATCGCGACATGCCGCGCGTGGTGCTGTGGAGCGCCGAGCAGAACAGCGGCGCGCAGCGGCTGTTCGCCCGGGCGCAGTTCCGCCGGACGATGGTCGAGATGACGCGCGAACTATGAGGCGACACGGTGACGCGTCGCCGGCGCGCCTGGCACTCGCGCTCGTGATGGTGTCGCTGGCGATCGGCTGCGCCCGTTCGGTCCGACTGGAGCCGGCCGATGCCAGAATGGCCTGCCGTGCGGGGCGTGTCGACGACCGGACGATAGGGCCGGAGGTCGAGTGGTGGCAGCCGGCCGGTCGCGCGCAGCGTCAGCGACTCGACGCCTGGTGCGCCACGGTCGGGCCGGCGGTGATCCAGCGTCCGGCCGAGCACGCGGCTCTGGCGACCACGGTGCCAGTCGTCGACCGGCTGGTGGTGCTGACCTGGAACATGCACGTCGGGGACGGCGACCTGCGACGCCTGGTGCGCGATCTCCGGGCCGGCACCCTGACCGGCGGCCGGGTGCCGGACGGCGTGGTGCTGCTGCTGCAGGAGGCGCGACGCGTCGGTGCCGAGGTTCCAGCCGTTCTCGCCGCAGGTGCGCCGGTCCCCCGG
>JACDAO010000402.1 GCA_013695405.1 Acidobacteriota bacterium
ACCGAGGGTATTTTCACCGAACCGGCCGGCGGCACCACCGTCGCCGTGACCCGCAAGCTGATCGAGCAGGGCCGGATTCCCCGCGACGAGTCGATCGTCATCTGCATCACCGGCAACGGCTACAAGACGGCCGAACTGATGGTGTCCCGCACTGCGGCGCCAGTCCGCATCACGCGCTCGATCGACGACGTCGACGCCTATCTGGCCACCACCCTGGCCGGCGCCGGACAGGAGCGCGCATGAGCCGCTTCGACCGCGCGAAGCTGCTGGTGCAGAAGTACGGCGGCAGTTCGGTCGCCACTCCCGAACACATCCTGAAGATCGCCGACCGCATCACCCAGTGCCGGCTGGAAGCGCCGCACATGGTCGTCGCGGTGTCGGCGATGGGCAAGACCACCGACCAGCTGATCGGGATGGCCGGCCAGGTGTCGAGCCGCCCGGTCGGCCGCGAGATGGACCAGTTGCTGGCCTGCGGCGAGACCATCGCGGTGTCGTTGCTGGGACTCGCGCTGCAGGATCGCAACGTGCCGGCGGTATCGCTGACCGCGGCGCAGTGCGGCATCCGCACCGACGGGTCGTTCAACCGCGCCCGGATCGCCAACGTCGAGACCGGCCGCCTCCTTCACGAACTCGAGAGCGGCCGGGTCGTGGTCGTTGCCGGCTTCCAGGGCATCACCAGCGACCACGAGGTGACAACCCTGGGGCGTGGCGGCGGCGACATCACCGGCGCGGCGCTGGCGGCGGCCCTCAATGCGCCGGTCTGCGAGATCTGCACCGACGTCGACGGCGTGTACACTGCCGACCCGCACATGGTCGACACCGCGCGCCTGGTGCCGGAGATGAGCTACGAGGAGGCGATCGAGCTGGCGGCCAGCGGCGCCAAGGTGCTCCACCCCCGGGCCGCGGAGATCTGCATGCAGTTCGACGTGCCCATTCACGTGCGGTGCAGTTTCCACCGCCGCCCCGGCACCTGGATTCGTGGAGGAGTCATGGAAAGCGCTGCCGTCGTCGGCATCACCTCGGACAAGAAGATTGCCAAGGTCACCCTGCTCGAGGTCAAGGACGAACCTGGCGTCGCGGCGACGGTGTTCCGCGATCTGGCGCGCGAAGACGTCAACGTGCGGCTGATCATCCAGGCCGCCGCCAGCCACGATCGCAACCGCATCACCTTCGTCACTGACAACGATCAGGTCGATCGGATCCGTGAGCTGGAGGTGACCTGGCGGCGGCGCAAGATCGTCGGCGAGGTCCAGATCGAGCTCGACGTCGCCAAAATCGCCATCGTCGGGTCGCGGATTGCCTCGACGCCGGGGCTGGCGGCGCGGATGTTCACGGCGCTGGCCCGTAACAACGTCAACATCGACTGCATCAGCACCTCGGAGATGAAGGTCTCGTGCGTGATCGGGCGCTCCGATCTCGAGCAGGCGGTGCGGGCGGTGCATGCCGAGTTCTTCGGGACGACCAGGGCCACCGCCCCCAGGGCCAAAGCCGGTACGGCCGGGGGCGCGGCAGCGCGGCGCGCTGGCGTCGGCCAGGCCCGCAAGGCCGTGGCCGCCGCAAAGAAAACGGGCGCTGCCAGTCGCAGCGCCCGTCGATGATCCGGACCGCTCGCAGCCCTGCCCACGGGGCGGTTACTTCTTCGGCTTCGGCTCTTCAGCGTCCTTCGGAGTCCGCAGCGCGTAGCCCTTGCGCGCCCAGACGCTGACGTTGGGGCGCTGCACCTTGACCTCGATGGCGCGCCGCTTGCGAGTCGGGTCCGGGTTGGACGAGTAATAGCCGAGCACGTAGTAGTCGCTGGTCTCGGCGTCGATCTTCTTGAGCGCGCGATCGAAGTCGTTCTGGTTGATCACCGCCGTGCCGCCCGTTTCCTCGGCCAGCACGCGGAGGCTGTCCTGGTTCTTGCGGACGTGGTTGTTCCACTCGACCATGTCGACTTCGTCGTCCATCTCGGCGCCGCCGACCAGGCCGCGCGGGTCGATAGTGTAGATGGTGACGTTGGCGCGATTGGCGGCACGCGTCAAATCGGCCAGTTCGCGAGCCAGGTCGGCGTCGGCGAACTGCTGCCCCTGGCGCTGCGTGACCGCCGCCGGGTCCTGAGCGTTCAGCCCGGTCTGGTTGTAGCCGTACTGCTGGTCGCGCATCAGCCGTCCCTGCGGGAACGGGTCGAAGTCGTACCCGTTGCTGACGAACACCAGGGCCTTGCGCCGGTTCTGCACCTTTTCGAGTTCACGCATCAGATCGGACGCGGTGCTGAAGGCGACATGGGCGCGGTACCGCAGTTCCTGGTTACCCTGGCTGCCCTGTGGGGCTTCGAGGATGTCGGCCGGCTTGAGCCCGCTTCCGCTGATCCGCTTGATCGCCTCGTCCAGGCGCTTGCGGTCGTAGGTCAGGTCCACCGACAGCGACGACGGTCCGGTCGAGACGATGCCGAACATGTCGCCGTCGTGGATCAGGGTCGTCGACACCTTCTTGAACAATTCGCGGATCCGCGGCGTGTTGCGGAAGTCCAGGTGCAGGTCGTCGACGAACAGCAGGAAGATGCGGCCCGCGGCGTCGTTGACTGGACGGGGCGGCGGCAGCACCATGCCCTCTTCGACCGGGGCCGGCGGCGGGGCGGCCAGGTTGTAGAAGCGCCCGCCGTGCACCAGGGTCAGCGACGCGACGGTCTGCTGTACACCGTCTTCGAGGACGATGAACTCTTCCTTCTTGATGTCGGCGAGGAACTGCCCGGCGCCGTCGCGCGGGATGACGTCCGTGCTGACCAGGCTGGTGACACTGGTGAAATCGGGCCGGCTCTGCCCGGCGGGCGTGCGCGGCTGCCCCTCGGCCGTGGGGGCGGGTGCCGGTGCCGGTTGAACCGGCGCGGCAGGCGCCTGGGCGGCAGGGGCTGGGGCGGCAGGGACTGGCGCCGGGGGCGGCGGTGTCGCGGGTTGCTGGGCCGCCAGGGACGCCACCCCGAGGAGCGCTGCTCCGACACGCAATCCGAGTCGGCTCGGGAAACCAGGACCAATCATCATTCGATTATAGGAGCGGACGGGCTCGCCGGCGGTTGCCCCGGAGCCACCACCTGGCCAGGTGAGAGATCCGCTGCCACCCGCGTCATGGCGCCTCCGCCGGTGCGACGCCGTTTGCGCCGCTGCGTGCCGTCAGCCGCTAGCTCAGACGGTGGCGGGCGTCGATCGGCCTTTGGTGCAGGGGCCCGCGTGGCGTGGCGCCGGATCGGCAGCTCGGTCGGCGGCGGCAGGCGTCGCTGCTCGATCTCCTGCAGAAGTGCCGCCCAGTCGAAGTGGACGTCGGGGTACTGGTGCTGCAGCGCGCGCTGGCGTTCGGCGTCCAGGCAGTGGCGGCCGAACGACAGTCCCTGCGGCGAGGTGCAGAAATAAATGACCCGCAGCCGTGTCTCGCCTCGGGCATCCGGACGCGGATGCATCAGGTAGAGCGTGTCCAGGCCCCGCTTGTCACGGGCGAGCCGAAGCAGTGGCACCGGTCGCTACTTGCGCCTGGACTTGGGGATGTGAGCGGGCCGCGGCGCGGAGCGGCGTGACGCGGCCGCCTTCGGCT
>JACDAO010000467.1 GCA_013695405.1 Acidobacteriota bacterium
CGGTCAAGGAGACTGCGACCGTCAACGTCGGCGCGCCGACGCAGGTCAACGCGTCGCTGGGTGTCGCCGGGCAGGCCGAGACGGTCAACGTCACCGCCAACCCGGTCGAAGCGGCCGTGACCAGCACGTCCACCACGGCCAATTTCAAGTATGAAGAGATCCAGGCGCTGCCAGCGGGACGCAACCCGCAGGCCATTGCCACGCTCGCGCCCGGCCTGACGACCAATACCCCCAACGCCGGGCAGTTGACGATTTCGGGCGCGTTCGCCTACGACAACGTCTTTCTGGTCGACGGTGTGGACGTCAACGACAACCTGTTCGGCACGTCGAACAACCTGTTCATCGAAGACGCGATCGAGGAGACGCAGGTGCTGACGTCCGGGATTTCGGCCGAGTACGGGCGGTTCTCGGGCGGGGTCATCAATGTGGTCACCAAGAGTGGCGGCGACCGGTTCTCGGGGTCGTTCCGTACCAATCTGGCCAATGACAGGTGGCAGACCCGCTCGCCGTTCGAGCGCGACCGCAACATCAACAAACTCGATAAGATCAATCCGATCTACGAGGGCACGTTCGGCGGCCCGATCGTGCGATCCAAGCTGTGGTTCTTCTCGGCTGGTCGCATGCTCAGCACCGAGAACCAGACCACGCTGGCCGGCACCGGCCTGCCGTTCGTCGGCACCAATGAGGAGAAGCGCGGCCAGGTCAAGGCCACGTACACCGCGGCCAACAACCACACATTCCAGGGCACCTACACCAGAGTGGCACGGGATGCCGTCCGGACCGGCTTGGGCATCTCGGGTGACCCCAGGACCAGCGAGAGCCCCAGTTTCCCGAACGACGGCTACATCTTCAATTACCGCGGCGTGCTCAGCCCGAAGCTGTTCGGTGACCTCCGAGCCTCGCGCAAGACGTTCGGCTTCCGCAACAATGGCGGCGCCGGCCTGAACCTGGTCGACTCGCCGTTTCTTAATCTGAGCTCCCCGTCGGTGCACTACAACGCGCCCTACTTCGACTCGACGGATCCCGAAGACCGCAACAACTACCAGGTCGCTGGCAGTCTGTCGTACGCGTTGACCACGCCGTCCGTTGGCACGCACGACTTCAAGGGCGGCTTCGAGGTCTTCAACAGCACGCGCACCGGCGGCAACTCGCAGTCGCCGACCAACTACGTCTACAACACCGATTACCTGGGGCCCATCCCCAATCCGGTGCTCGACGGGCAGGGAAGGTTCATTCCGGTGTTCGTGAACGGCGAGTCGCTGCTGGAGAACTACCTGCCCACCCGCGGCGCCCAGGTGGACACCCGCACACTGTCGTTCTACCTCCAGGATCAGTGGCGCCTCGGCTCGCGCTTCACCTTCGACCTCGGCGCGCGGTACGAGAAGATCGCGGGCGAGGCTACCGGCGGCATCACCACGGTCGACACTGATGCGTTCGTGCCGCGTCTGGCGGCGTCGTACGACGTGCTCGGCAATGGCCGCCTGGTCGCGCAGTCGACTTACGCCTGGTACGCCGGCAAGTACAGCGAGTCGCAGTTCGCCTCCAACACCACGGTCGGCAACCCGACCTATATCCTGAGCGTCTACACCGGTCCTGATGGTCAGGGGCTGGATTTCGCGCCCGGCCTGAACCCGGCGAACTACGAAGTCATCGACGGCGAATTCCCGCTGGCCAACGTGTTCGTGGCGCCGGGCCTGTCGTCGCCGATCACCAAGGAGTTCACTGCGTCACTCGGCGGGGCGATCGGCCGGGGCTACCTCAAGGGCACGTTCGTTGATCGCGACGTGACCGGTGTGGTCGAGGACTTCATCACCCTGCAGGGTGGATCGACGACAGTGATCGAGAACGGCTTCAACTTCGGGACCTTCCAGAACGTCAACATCGACAACTCCGACATTCCGGAGCGTCGGTACCGCGCGCTGCAGTTCCAGTCGAAGTACCAGGTGTTCGATCGCCTCGGCCTGTACGCCAACTATACCTACCAGTTGAAGAATGACGGCAACTTCGAGGGCGAGGGCGTCAACACCCCGGGCAGCGCCTCCCTGTTCGGCGACTACCCGGAGTTCTTCTCGCCGACCCGCAACTACCCCAACGGGCGGCTCAACGACTACCAGCAGCACAAGGTCCGCGCCTGGAGCATCTACACCCAGCCGCTCGGCTTCCTGGGCTCGGTGGACGTCTCGCTGCTGTACCGGTTCGACTCGGCGGCGACTTACAGTCTGTCGTCCGGCAGCGTGCCGCTGACGGCCATCCAGCGGACGCTGGGCGCAGGCTACGCCACCACGCCGAACAACCAGACGCTGTTCTACAACACGCGCGGCTCGGAGTTCTTCGACTCGGCGAACCTGTTCGACCTTGGTGTGCAGTACGAGATCCCGGTGTTCCGGTCGCTGCGTCCGTACGTCAAGTTCGACCTCTTCAACATGTTGAACAACGACAAGCTCACCTCGTGGAACACGACCGTGTCGCCGAACAACGCCGGCGCGCGCGACGGCTTCGGCCTGCCGACCGAGTTCGTCCGCGGCGCCAACTTCGGCCGTGCCGCCAGCAACGCCAGCTATCCGGCCGCGCGTCGCTACGCCATCGCACTGGGCTTCAGGTTCTAGGAGGGCTCAGCGCTCAGGGCCAAGGGCGCACGGGAAGGCCGGTCTCCGACAGGGGGCCGGCCTTTTCGATTGCAGCAGGTCAAAATGTCATTACCTGATGCGTCAGTGAAAGTCTGCCATTCTGACATCATGGTGACGCCGCTCACGTGGACCTTGCTGGCCTTGTCGCTGGCCTCCGTGCTGCTCGGGAGCGAGCCGCGGGCGGGCGCCGCGGCGCAGCCTGCAGGCTTTGACGCGGCGAGGCTGGCGGCGGCGGCGGCCGCGCTGCCGCAACTGCACACGCTGCGTGTCAGTCATCGTGGCGTCGTGATCGGCCAATACGACGAACGTCCCACCCGCCGGAATGGCGCCGCCAACATCAAGTCCGCGTCCAAGAGCGTGATCGCCATCCTGGTCGGCATCGCGATCGCGCGTGGGCGGATCACCTCGATCGACACGCCGATCGTCACCTGGTTTCCCGAACTGCGTCGCGATTCCGATCCTCGCAAGCGCACGATCACGATCGGCTACCTGTTGTCGATGCAAGCAGGCCTGGAGTCGACCAGCGGCGAGTCATACGGACGATGGGTGAGCAGCCGCAACTGGGTGCGCTTTGCGCTCGCGCGGCCTCTGGTCAGCGACCCGGGGACGTCGATGGAGTACAGCACGGGCTCGTCGCACCTGCTGTCGGCCATTCTCACCAGGGCCACCGGCCAGAGCACCCACCGCTTCGCCCAGCAGGTACTGGCCACGCCGCTCGGCTTCACGCTGGCGGCATGGCCACGCGACCCGCAGGGCGTCTACTTCGGAGGCAACGAGATGCTGCTGACGCCGCCGCAGATGGTCGCGGTCGGCGAACTGTGGCGCAACGGCGGCCGCGTCGGCACCAGGCAGGTCGTGCCCGCCGCATGGGTAGCGGCATCGTGCGAGCCGAGGACGCGGTCGCGCTGGGACCCGACCCGCGAGTACGGCTACGGCTGGTGGGTCCAGACGATCGGCGAGCAGCGCGCCTGCTTCGCCTGGGGCTTCGGTGGCCAGTACATCATGATATTCCCGGCGCTCGACCTCGTCGTCACCGCGACATCGTCGACGACGATCAGCGACGAACGGCACGGCCATCGCGCCGCCCTGTTCACCCTCCTCGAGCGCGAAGTGCTGCGGCCGCTGACCAAGCCTGCCTGGGCCAGGTGACATTGTGAAATTCTGCAATTCTATTGCGGTCGCTCCATCGGCGGCAGCACGGCCAGGAAGTCCTGCTCGACGCGCCGGGCGTACTCGCCGAGCAGGTGCTGCACGCGCCAGTAGTCGGGAGAGCTGACGATGAGCGCCGCGTGGTGGCGCTTGGACGGGCGCAGCACGATCTCGGGCTCGGTGTACGCACGCAGGTCTGGCCATTCCTGGCGCGCCAGGGCGAGCACCACGCCAGCGTACTCGGTGCGCCGGTCCGGCAGCGCATAAGGCACCTCACCGCGGCCGATCTCCAGGTTGGCCCACTCGCGCCAGACGTTGACGCCGGTTGCCGCTTCGAGGGCCTCCGAGATGAACGCGCCACCGACCCGGCCCGCGACCTCGAGGAAGTAGAAGTCGCCGTCGGTGCTCTTGATGAACTCGGCATGAGTGGCGCCACGGACGAAGCCGAGGGTCCCGAGCAGCGCGCGGTTCATCTCGAGCAGGACCTGCTCGTCTTCGGTGCCGCGTTCCACCGTCGTGGTCAGGAACACGCCACCCTTGTGCGCCACGTCCATTGGCGGACGCCAGTAGCGGTTGACACCGGCGAAGACGACCTCGCTGTTCTCGACCAGCGAGTCAACGTGGAAGACCTCGCCGGGGATGAACTTCTCCAGCAGATAGTGCGTTGACCGCTCGGTCAACAGCGGCCGCGCGTCGAGCGAGTCGATCGCCCGCCAGACCAACTCGCTCTCGTGCAGCTTCTGGATGCCGACCGCGGACACGTCGGCGCGAGGTTTGAGCACCCACGGCCCCGGCACGCTCTCCATGTACATCCGGATCTCGTCGTAGTTCAGCACGTGCACGAAGTCGGGCACGCGGATGCCGGCATCGAAGGCCTTGACGCGCATGGCCAGCTTGTCGCGGAACAGCCGTGCGGTGGTGGTGCCCATGCCCGGGATGCGCAGGTGCTCGCGGATCATCGCCGCGTGCATCACGTCGTACTCCTCGAGTGCGACGATGCGGTCGACGCGGTGATGGCGCGCGAAGTCGGACACCGTCTCGATGAACCGGTCGGCGGTGGCGCTGTTGGGGACTATCAGGATCTCGTCGAGGCTGTCGTGGGCCCACGCCTCGTCGCGCAGCTTCTCCTTGATCACCAGCACGACGCGGCAACCGCGCAGTCGCAACTGCTGGAGGAACTCGTTGCCCTTGAAGTAGCTGGCAAGACAGACGACGGTCAACGGACGGGACTCAGGCATCGGGCTCGGACTCGCGCGCGGATGGCAAGGGGAGGGCATCCTCGCACCCGACGCCGCAGTTTACTCGACGATCTTGCGGCGCAGCGCGGCGTCTGGCAGGGCACAGGCCGGCAACCGCTGCGAAATCCGGTGCCTGATGGCAGCCACGCCACGGTAGGCCAGATCGCGCACGCCGCGCGGCACCAGCAGGCCGGCGCGGGCCAGCGACCAGGGCCAGTCGAGCCGGGCCGCGATTCGCAGCACCCCGTCCGAACGCAGCCACGTGCCGGCGTCGTCGACCAGCACCAACGAGTTGGGCGCGACCCCGCTCCCGGACTCACCTAACAGGCGAATCCCGGCCGGGCTCTGTCGGGCGGCGAACCGGAAGTGGCCGACGGCGTCGTGCCGGTGGATGAAGCGGATCGCGCGCTGGCAGAAGCCACAGTCGCCGTCGAATATGACAATCGGCGTCTGCGCCGACGCACCCGCCATCACCTTACGACCCACCGCCCAGGCGCAGCGG
>JACDAO010000473.1 GCA_013695405.1 Acidobacteriota bacterium
TCGAGTTGCTCGGCCGTCGAGTAGCGCTCGTGAAAGGGCGTCGTCACCACGCCCGGCGACACGGCATTCACGCGGATGTTGTCGGCAGCGAGTTCGCGCGCCCAGCCGTGCGTGGCGGTCGAGATGAACCCCTTCGCCGCGGCATAGAGCACTGCGCCGCCGGCGCCGCCGGTGCGTGCCGCGATCGAGCTGACGTTGATGATCGCGCCACCGCCCAGACGCCGCATGATCGGCGCTACCTCGTGGACGAACAGCACCACCTGCGTCACGTTCAGCGCCAGCACCTCCTGCAGGTGCGCCTCGGAGTAGTCGGCGATGCTCCTGCGTCCGAGCATCCCGCCGGCGTTGTTGATCAGCACGTCGATCCGCCCGAACCGCGCCATCGTCTCGGCGACGATGCGTGGGACGGTGGCGGCGTGACCGAGGTCGCCCTGCGTGAGCACGGTCTCCGCGCCATGTGCCTGCGCGGCGCTGGCGACGGCCTGGGCCTCGGTGGCGCTGGCGTTGTAGTGCAGGGCCAGCTTGCAGCCCGCCCGAGCGAACGCCACGGCGGCCGCGGCGCCGATGCCGGTCGACGCGCCGGTGATCAGGACGACGCGATCGCGCAGGTCGGTGGCAGTGGTCGTGGCGGGTGCAGGTTCGGGATTCGACGTCATCGAAGCGTACTCTCCATCACGGTCACCATGTCAGCGTGGGCGCAGCGTGCGCCGCATGGCATTGTAGTGGCGTGACCACCCGACTTGACAGGCAGCGACTCGCGAGCCGCATCGTGACATTGGTCGTCGCAGTGAGCACGGCGGTGACCGTCCTGGCCAGCGCGGCCGCGGCTGCGCAAACCATCACACCGCAGACGGACGAGCAGGCGGCAATCCTCGCCGTCGTCGATCGGTTCATGCACGCCGTCTCGGCGAACGACGCGGCGGCCATGTCGGCGCTTCGCCTCGAGGGTGGCTTCACTATCGTCGAAAGGCCCGGCCCGTCGGGCGGAACGCTCGTCACGCGGCGCGTCTCCGCACCCTCGACCGGCAGCAGCACCGGCACTCGCCGTGAGCGGTACTGGGATCCGGTGGTCCACGTGCGCGGCAGCCTGGCCGTGGTCTGGACGCCCTACGAGTTCTGGACCAACGGCAAGACGTCGCACTGCGGCATCGACGTGTTCGACATGATCAAGGAGCAAGGCGCCTGGAAGATTGCCAACATGATGTGGACCGTCGAACCGGACGCCTGCGCCGCGCTCCGACCGGCCGACAGCTCCCGAATGCGCCCGTCTCGGTGAGCCGCCGGGGCCAGCGCCGCGGGTGGCGAGGCGGCGCCGCACGCGAACGGCCTGTGGAGCCGCCCGCCGTGATGCGCGAAGACCGTCGCGCCGTCGAGTGTCAGGCCTGGGGCTGGGGGTCCCCAGGCACGTGGTTCGGTCGCACGACGGCGCGACGGGCTTCCGGGCGGCGGAACCGGCCGCGAGCGTTGGCGGCGAATCGCCACCCGCGCTCACCCCTTGTCCCGCAGCGTCTCCCCTTCCCCCTTGGCCGGGCTGAAGGTCGCGTCGCGGTTCAAGCCGAGCTCCTGCTGCCGCGCCGGCGACGAGTCTGCCCTCGGCACACCCGCCCGCATTCGCAGTTCACGCCACTTCAGCGACAGATTGGCGAGTCGGTGCGAAGGACGCTCGTGCCCGTAGGCGCGATATGCGCCCGGCGTTACCTGGCCTTTGGCGCGCACCACGCCGGCGAATCGGTCGGCCCACGCGTCGACGGCGTCGAGCACGGCCGGCCGCTCGACGAGATGCTCGGCCTGATTGTCGCTGTACGATTCGCCCTGGCCGAACTCGCAGTAGGTCCACAGCGCGTCGGGCACTTCGATCCCACCGTACCGGCACTGCCACACGAGCGGCGCATACGCGTCGCGGTTGTCGTCGAACGGCTCGCGCTCGGGCTCGAAGTAGTCGGGGTGCGCGAGGATCTTCGGCCGCCCGCTGGCGTCGAGTTCGTCGCCGCCGCCATCGCCGTAGCAAAAGAAGGCCGCTGTTCGTCCTTCGAGGTGGTTCTGCGAGAGTGGACGCCATTCCTCCGAGTGCTCCAGCTTCATCGCCAGCTCGGGGTCCTTGTGCGCGATCAGGTCCTCGCGCGGGTTGCCGCCATTCATGCACACCAGGCGATCGAACATCAGCTTCAGGTTGCTCGACGGCGCATACCAGTTGATGGGCCCGATGATCGCCCAGGCGTCGGCCAGATCGAGGCGTGCGTAGAGGTCGAGATCCCACATCAGGTCGGGCTCGCCCTTGTTGTCCGGCTCGTAGCAGTTACAGGGCCACACGCACAGCGCCATCGAGGTGGACACGCAGGCGTTGCAACTCTGGATGCGCGCCCGTCCGTAGACGTTGCCGAGGTCCTCGACGTCGATTTCCCAGTCCTGGGGCAGTCGGTCGGCGACGCGCCAGGCCAGCGATCGGGCCTTGCCGTCCACACCGGGGCAGTTGTACTGGCGGCGGTTCGATCCGGCAATCACCAGCACGCGAAACGGTCGGTCCCCCGGCGCTCGAGCGCCGTTGCGGTCATCGGGCGTCATCTCTCCTCCAGTCGAATACGCAATCATGTGCTGACGGCTCCGGCGCCGGCAAGGTCAACCGGCCGCGAGCGTCGGTGACGAATCGTGAGATCGAGGCGGCTCATCGGTGCGGGTGGCGAGGCGGCGCCGCACGCGCGCGGCCTGCGGAGCCGCCCGTCGTGATGCACGAAGACCGTCGCGTAGTCGAGTGTCACGCCTGGGGCTGGGGGTCCCCAGGCACGTGGTCCGGTCGCACGACGGAGCGACGGTCTTCCGGGCGGCGGAACCGGTCGCGAGCGTCGGCGACGAATCGCCACCCGCGCGACTCCCTCGATCGAGCGCACGCGTCCCTCCCGCTGAGCCTGGTCCGCGGTCCGCAAGGTATGGTGAGATGTGGACCGGCGCCTGTTCCTCCGCATGCTCGCCAGCACTGCGCCGACCCTGTCGCTCCCGACGAAGGCCGCCGGCGCCGTCGAGTCGCGCGAGTTGCGGTTCAGTCACCTGCACACCCGCGAGCAGCTCGAAGTCACGTACTGGAAGGGCGGCCGGTACCTCCCCTCGGCGATGGCCGACATCCGGCACCTCCTTCGCGACTTCCGCACCGGGCAGGCCCGCACCATCGACCCGCGCCTGCTCGACCTGCTGCACGACCTGAAGCGCGCCACCGGCAGTCGCAAGCCGTTCGAGGTGATCTCGGGCTACCGGTCACCGGCCACCAATCGCCAACTGCGCGCCCGCAGCGAAGGCGTCGCCGGGGCCAGCCTGCACATGCAGGGACGGGCCATCGACATCCGCCTCGGCGACGTCGCGCTGGCGACCTTGCGCGACACCGCGCGGGCGATGAAGCGCGGCGGGGTCGGCTACTATGCGGCCTCGAATTTCGTCCACGTCGACACCGGCCGCGTTCGTACCTGGTAGCCGCCGCTCAGCGCAATAATTCCGTCTAGTCTAGCGGCCGCCCTTCGCGAGCAGCCACTGCGCGACGTCGTCCGCGCCGCTGCGTCGTGCCGCGCCGAGCGCCGTCAATCCATCGTAGCCAATCCAGTTGATGTCAGCGCCTCGCCCGAGCAGGTACTCGGCAGCCTCGCGTTGCCCGCCATGACAGGCGCACCAGAACGCCTTGGTGATTTCGGCGGCCGGAACGGTCTCGTCGGTCATCAGGTTGGCCACGCGGTCCATCAACCCGAGTGCCGCGGCCTGCCACAGCGTCGCCTGCGCGCCGCGCTCGATCAGTCGTCGCGCGGCTTTCCACTGGCCGAAGGCGACGGCGTCGGCGAGCGGCGTGCCACCGGCGATCACCGCGCCAGCGGCCTCGATGTTTGCACCGGCGTCCAGCAGCGCGTCGAGCACGGCCACGTCGTCGCTGCTCGCCGCCCAATGCAGGGGCGTCTCGGTGTGCCTGGACTCGAACCGCGCATTGACATCCGCGCCGGCAGCCACCAGCACCGCCACGGTCTCGGCGCCGCGTGGCAAATTGCCCGGCCAATCGGTGGCGATGTGCAGCAGGCTGCGCGACATCGCCTGCGTGTCGTCACCGCTGCCGCACCCGCTGGTGATGCGTGCCGTGGCCAGGCCAGGGTGCGACGCGAGCATCTGCCGCAGCGCCTCCACGTCACCCTGCCGGACGACTTCACACACCTGACGCGCGATCGGCGTGTCCTCCGCGATCCGCCCCGGCGGGTTCTCGGTCATGGCGGCCATTGTGGCGCATTCGCTGGCCAGGTCGGCCCGCGGCTCAGCGATACAACAGGTAGGGCCGACGCGACGTCACGAACGCGTCGGCCTCGCGGTCCCATGCCTCGAGCAGCGGCGGCAGCTGCCCATCGTCGATCGCTCGCCTGGCCTTGTCGGAGCCGGTCAGCCGGTCGATCGACGGGCCCCACGCGAACTCCTGCGGATGGTGCCGCTTGATGGCGTCGATCAGGATCAGCGCGGTGCGCACCGGCCGGTAGCGCATTCGGTCGGTGACCACCAGACGGAGGCCGGCGATGGTCTGCCCCGGGAACTTGGCGGCGCTGGCCGCGACGGCCATGGTGACCGGCTCGAAGCGGATGCCCGGCAACTGCATCGCGTTCATCAGCCCGGCGACCGCTGGCGCATCCAGCCACGAGGCGCCAATCTGCTCGAACGGCCGGTCGGTGCCACGCCCCTCGGTCAGGTTGGTGCCTTCGAAGTAGACCGTGCCCGGATAGCTCGTCAGCGCGGCGAGCGAGCGCAGGTTCGGCGACGGGTTGACCCATGGCAGGCCCGTGTCGTCGCGCCACTGCGCACGCTGCCAGCCGGCGGTGCGGACGACGATCAGGTCGGCGCCGATTCCGTAGGCATGGTTGAACAGCGCGGCCAGTTCGCCGACGGTCATGCCGTGCCTCGCCGGGATCGGGTACATCCCGACGAACGACGCGTAGGCCTGGTCCAGTAGGGCGCCCTCGACGATCTCGCCGCCAATCGGGTTCGGCCGATCCAGCACCACGAATGGGATGCCGCGCGTCACCGACGCCTTCATCGACAGCGCCATCGTCGACACGTAGGTCCAGGTCCGGCCGCCGACCTCCTGCAGGTCGTAGACCAGCACGTCGACGTCGGCGAGCATCGCGGCAGTCGGGCCGCGGTCTTCGGCCATGTACAGCGAATGCACCGGCACACCGGTCTTCGGGTCGACCTCGTCGCTGATCTTCTCGCCGGCTGGCGCGTCGCCGCGGATGCCGTGCTCGGGGGCC
>JACDAO010000497.1 GCA_013695405.1 Acidobacteriota bacterium
GCGCTGCGCCAGGCGCAGCAGCCGGTTGGCCGGATCGGCGGCCGACGCGGCGTCGACGCGCAGCAGCGCCGCGCGCAGTGCATGCGCCCACGACAGCACCGGCAACTCGTTGCCCGGTTCGCGCCGCGCGTCGGGCAGGGCCAGCAGATCGTCGATCGCCTGCACCAGCGGCCCGGCGTTCCCTTCCCAGACCGCGGCGCCGGTCGAGCGGAGCTCGGTCAGCACCCGCGAGGCGACCGCGTCGAGCGCCTCGGCCACCGATCGTGGCGTCGGGGTCGGTCCACCCAGCCGGGACGCCATCTCCTTGACGACGGCTGCGGTGTCGGCCAGGCCGGCCGTCAGGACGAGCCGCGTCTGCGGGCGTGAGGCGGCCGCGTCGAGCCCGGCGGCCAGCGTGATCAACGACGTCACCAGGTTGCCGCTGTCGACAGTTGAAACATATCGCGGCCACAGCGTCGACAGGTTCGAGGTGTCGTACCAGTTGAGCAGGTGCCCTTCGTGACGTTCCAGTCCCTCGCAGGTATCGAGCGAGCCCTCGGTACGATCGGCGAGTTCGTCAGTCGTGACGAAGCCGAGATCGTGGGCCGCCAGCGCCGCCAGCAGGCCCATCCCGATGTTGGTGGGCGAGGTCCGTCGCGCCAGGCGTGGGCCGTCGGTTTCCTGGAAGTTGTCCGGTGGCAGCCAGTGATCGTCGGGGCCGACCAGCACCTCGAAGTAGTGCCAGGTCTTGCGGGCCAGGCGGCGCAGGCGGACGCGATCGTCGGGGCCGAGCACGCGTGCGTGCGCCACGCGCGGCTGACTGAGCCAGTACGCGATCGCCGGCGCGGCCAGCCAGCCCAGGATGAAGGGCGTCGCGGCAATCCAGCCGTTGCGTGGCGCGAGGCTGACCGCGATGGCCGCGCCGACCGCCACCATCGGACTCACGGCCATGGTCACGGCGAAGGTGCGCATGCCCGAACGCGCCGACAGACCCGCCGCGCGCGCCGCGACGCTCGCCGCGGTTTCCCACTCGAGCAGCCGACGCTGGGTGATCGCCAGCCGTATCAACGTCTGGACGATCGCATGGACCATCTCCCAGGCGTGGAACGGCAGCAGCATCAGGCTGAGGAGCGCCTGCGCCGCCGAGGTCTCGACGTCCTCGGTGAGCCGGCGCATGAACAGGTTGAACGGCCGTCGCGCCCATGGCGTGGCGAACATCCGGGCCAGGCCCAGCAAGGTCGACGCGAACGCCACCGCCAGGGCCATCGAGGTCCACACCACCGGGCGCCCGGGCAGCGCGATCCAGCCGGCCACCAGGAACGCCAGCAACGACGGCGGCACCAGACTGCGGCGCAGGTTGTCGAAAATCTTCCAGCGGCTGATCAACGGCAGGCGGTTGCGCTCCATGCCGTGCGCGGTCGGCACGAACGGAAACAACCACAGCAGGATCTGCCAGTCGCCCCGCACCCAGCGGCGCTGACGGCGGACGTGGGTCAGCACCGAGGCCGGGTAGTCGTCGACGAACTCGATGTCGCTGACCAGCGCGGCGCGGGCGTGGACCCCCTCGAACAGATCGTGCGAGAGCAGGGCGTTCTCGGGGACGCGGCCATCGAGTGTCGCCTTGAACGCGTCGACGTGGTACAGGCCCTTGCCGGCGAAAATCCCCTCGCCAAACAGGTCCTGGTAGCTGTCGGACACGGCGGTCGTGTACGGATCGACCCCGGTGTGCCCGGCGTAGACGCGGGCGAACAACGAGCCTGCCGCACTGGACATGGTCACGCTGACGCGCGGCTGCAGGATGCCGTAGCCCTGCGTCACCCGCTTGAGTACCGGGTCGACGTGCGGCTGGTTGAGCGGGTGCAGGATGATGCCGATGAGTTCGCGGGCCGAGTCGCGTGGCAGGCGGGTGTCGCTGTCCAGCGTGATGCAATAGCGCACCTCCGGCAAGACCGACCGGTCGCCGACGACGTGGTCGAAGCCGGTGTCGCTGGCGCCGCGCAGCAGGCGGTTGAACTCCTCGATCTTGCCGCGTTTGCGCTCCCACCCCATCCAGCGCGCTTCCTTCTCGTTCCAGCGGCGGTCGCGGTGGAACAGGTAGAAGCGGTCCTGTCGTCCGCTGCCGTGGCGCGCGTTGAGGTCGGCGACGCCGGCCCGGGCCGCCGCGAGGATCGCCTCGTCGCCGGGCATGTGCTGGGCATCGGCGTCGGTGTAGTCGCTGAGCACGCCGAAGTGCAGCCGCGCATCGAGGTTGCCGAGCGCCTGCACCTCGAGGTGCGACAGCAGATCCTCGACCGCCGCCGGGCTGTCGAACAGGGTCGGCACGATCACCATCGTGCGGCCCGATTCGGGGATACCGCGCTCCAGGTCGAGCCGCGGCAGCCGTCGCGGCCGGCTGACCCGCGCCATCAGCCGCTGCACGACCGCGGTCGCGACGTCGCTGGCTGGAATCAATACGAGCAGCGCGACCCACGCCAGCGTGGCCGGCGAGCCGCCGTGACGAAAGCCGTACGCGATCGCGACCGCGACCAGCGCCACGGTGATCAGGGCGATCGAGCCCAGGTAGACCAGCGTCGGACGGTGGAACAGGCTGCGAACCACGCGGTCGCGTAGGCCGACCTGGTGCTCGAGCTGTCGCTCGAGCAGCGACCGTCCGCCGCCGATCAGGTAGTAGCCGACGTGCGCCTCGCGGCCCCCGGGATCCCTGGCCGAGGCCCGCCGCGCGGCGTCGACGCTCCGCTGCGCGACCCGGATCTGGCCCTCCCCGGTGCCGTCGGCCAGTGCCTCGAGCGAGCGCCGGTACCGATCGCGGCTGGCGAAGTCCATCCGGCCGTAGACCCCGACCGGATCGTGGTGCAGCACTTCCTCGACCTGGCTGACCGATTCGACGAATCGGGTCCAGTCGTGCGCCGCGCAGAAGCGCAGGCTGGTGATGGTGTTGGCCATCGACAGCTGGTCGGCGGCCTCGCGCTGCCCTTCGACGCGAATGGCGTCCTCCGGGGTCATCTGCCGTTCGGCCAGCCAGGTGTCGAGTTCGGCGCGCACCGCCGCGGCGTGCGGGCCATACTCCCGGATTCGCTGCAGCAGCCGGACGATGAACGGGAAGCCGCTGTCTGGACCGATCGGCGGGGTCGGACGCCGCTGTCTGGTGTCGTCCAGCGCGGCCAGGTAGGCGTCGGCCCTGGCGTGGTCGTCGCGGGCGCTGCGAATGCCGTCCGACAACGCGGACGCGTGCGAGACCAGCGCCGCCTTGAGCATGCTCGGCCAGGCCCAGAGCTCGCCGATGGTCAGGGGCGCCACCGACTGGAACGCCAGCACGAAGCCCCGCAGGCGCTCGGCATCGAGACGTCCGTCGCTGTACGCGATCAGATCGGTGGCCATGATCGCGACCCGGGCCGCCCCGCGGGCCTCGGCCGACACCACCTTGGGTAGCCGGCGGTAATAGCCGCGCGGCACGTCCTGGTGGATGCTGCGGACTTCGCTGGCGATCAGGTGAAAGTTGTCGAGCAGCCATTCGGCCGCGGGCGACACCGCCTCGCCGCGGTGGACGTCGGCGGCCACCGCACGGTAGGCACGCTCGAGCACCCCGGCCTCGCGGTCGAGCCGCGCCAGGTGCGTCGGCCGGTCACTCCAGCCGCTCCGCGGCTCGATGGGCAGGAGCCTGGCTGCGAGCAGGCGGGCCGACACCTGCAAGCGGTTGAGGTCGAGGAACTCACGACGCACGGTGTGCATGCAGGCACGATTCTGTCACGCGCCCCGCGCGCGCCTCAGATCTCGAGCCCTGAAGCGGGTCTGCGCCGCGCGCGCGACCACCCGCATCCGGCCAGCCGCGCAATCGACGTGTCAGCGGCTGGGAGTGGGATGCGACGCGTTCTCGCC
>JACDAO010000512.1 GCA_013695405.1 Acidobacteriota bacterium
CCGCTGCGCAGCACTGTGTGGTCGTTCAGGCTGTAGGCGACGCCAAGTCGCGGCGCGAAGTTGTTCTTGTCGGGGTTGACCAGCGATGGTCCGAGGCGGCCGTCGCGGACCAGCGTCGCGCGCGTGAATCGCACCGCCTGCCCCTCATACGGATCGAGCCCGGTGCCCTGGTTCGAGGCACGCACCAGGATCGGATTGCCGGTGTCCAGGCCGGTGATGTTCACCGACTGGTCGTTGAGGTCACGGAACGGCGACAGGTACTCATAGCGCACGCCGAGTTCGACGGTCAGCTTGGAGCTCGCCCGCCACGAGTCGCCGACGTAGGCCGCCCAGTAGCTGCCACGCAATTCGGCGTCCGCGGGCTGGACGGCCGTGTACGACTGCGCGGTGTAGCCGAGCAGGAAGTCGGCCAGCGGGTCGCCGGTGCCGGTGCGGCCGGCCGGGTTCTCGGTGGCCGTGCCGTCGAAGTCGAAGCCACCCAGCGCGAACTGGTTTCCGAGTTGGTTGTAGTTGATCTTCTTGTACGAGCCGCCGAACTTCATCACGTGCTTGCCGAGGACCCAGCTGACGTCCTCGGAAATCTCGAAGATGTTGTTGTGGGTCAGGTAGATGTTGGTGCGATCGCCGAACCCGGTGTAGCCGCGCACGCCGAAGGTCGGCAGGCCCCAGAACGCCGGGTCGTTGGTCAGATTGATGCCCGGGAACCGGAAGACGTTGCCGTTCACGTCATTGAGGGTGGTGTTGGACCCGGCCACCGCGTTGTCCAGGCGACTCCAGCCGAAGCGCGTGCTCGCCACGATGCGCGGGCTGGCGACCCAGGTGTTGCCGAGCAACAGCTGATCGGGCCGGGTATCGGTGAAGGTGCCCTGACCGGGGAAATTGGACGGCTGGTACTCGCGATCTTTCGCGTAGTTGAAGCGCCCGTACCACGCCAGCGACGGCGACTGGTTGAAGTCCACCCGCGCCAGCCACTGGTCGCCGTCGACGACCCGCGACTCGTTGCTCAGGTGGTTGCGCGCCGTGCCCGGGAGGTTTGCCTCCGGCCAGTACCCGAGTGCGAGCAGGGACTTGGGATCGATGCGATTGGTGGGAATCCGGTTGCCGGGGAACGGCTGCGCGGTGATCGTCCCGTCGGCCTGGCGGACGCGCGTCGCCGGATCGTAGATGAGCTGGCGGCCGCTGAAGTCGCCAGCTCTCAGCGAGGCCAGCGGCACACTGGCCAGGGTCGTCAGCGCCTTGTTCTCCCGCAGCCCCTCGAAGTTGGCGAAAAAGAACAACTTGTTCTTCAACAAGGGCCCACCGACCGTGCCGCCGTACTGATTGCGGGTGAACGGCGGAATCGCGTCGGTCTTGCTGTCGAAGAAGTTCTTGGCGTCGAGCGACTCGTTGCGGAAGTACTCGAACGCGGTGCCGTGGAACTGGTTGGTGCCGGACTTGGTGGTGACGTTGATCTGTGTCACCCCGAATCCGTACTCGGCCGGGTAGGTGGCGCTTTGCACCTTGAACTCCTGCAACGCGTCGACGGACGGCAGCAGGATGTAGGTGTTGAAGTTGGGGTCGGTGTTCTCGATCCCGTCGAGCGTGTAGTGATTGAACTGGCCGCGCTGGCCGTTGATGGTGATCTGCTGGCGGGAGCGGTGCCCCCCCTGAAAATCGGTGGCGCCGGCCGACGGCACGCTGTTGATGTTGACTCCCGGCGTCAAGCCGGCCAACTGCAGGTAGCTCCGCCCGTTCAGCGGCAGCTCGACGATCCGCTTGTTGTCGATCACCTGGCCGACGGTGCTGTCCTCGGTGGCCAGCAGCGCCGTGCCACCGGTCACCTCGACCGACTCGCTCACCGTGCCGGTGCTCAGCGTGAAATCAACCCGCGCCACCTGCTGGACCTGCAGCGTCAGGTTGCTGCGCGTCTGGGCCTGGAAGCCCTGCAGCTCGGCGGCGATCGTGTAGGTGCCCGGCGACAGCGCCGGCACCGAGTAGATGCCCGCGTCGTTGGTGACGCTGTTGCGCAGCGCCCCGGTCGCGGTGTTGGTGATGGTCACGGTGACGCCAGGCATCACGCCACCCGTGGAGTCGACGATGGTCCCGGTGATCTCACCGGCGCCTTGGGCGCGGACGCCCGCGGCCGCGATCAGCACCAGCACGAGGCTGCCCACCAGGGTGACGCATTGCTTCAACATGAGTGCTCCTTGCAACAACGGCGTGGCCTCACGCCTGGTCGGGCCGCACCCGTGTCCAGCACAGGATCGCGACCACGTTGAGTACGGCTGCCAGATAGAAGTAGGCTGCGGCACTGCCGGTGGACTGCAGCAGCAGCGGAAAGGTCAGCGAGCTGACGAACGAGCCGGCATTGCCGACCATGTTCATGGCGCCCGAGAGCGTGCCGGTGCGTGCCCCAGCCAGATCCTGACAGGCGGTCCAGCTCGGGCTGAGCGTCATGTCGACGCCAAGGGTGGCCACCGCGAAGCAGGCCACTGCGCCGGTGACGCTGGTCATCGCCGGCGCGGCCAGCAGGGCGAGCGCCCCGAGCGCAAAGCCGGCCATCGCCGGGAGGCGGCGCGACAACCTCCAG
>JACDAO010000410.1 GCA_013695405.1 Acidobacteriota bacterium
GGGCGAGCGCGAGCCCGACCAGCGCCACCGTGCCCCACTGCACCCAGTCGATTCGTTTCAGCCGACCGCCCAGCGAACTCCGCGAGGTGTCGTCACGCAGCAACCACAGCGGCCGCACCCGTCGCACCTCGAGCAACGGCACCAGGGCGAACAGCAGCGAGACCAGCACGCCGACGGCCACTGCCTGCGCCGAGGCCGGTACGGTCAGCCTGGCGTGCAGGTTGACCAGGCCGAACAGCCCGCCCGGCAACAGACGCAGCGCCAACGCGCCGAGCACCAGACCGAGCAGACTGCCGAGCAGGCCAAGCGTCGCCACCTGCGCGACGTAGATGCCGAGGATCTGCCGGCTGGTCGCGCCGAGGCATTTCATCACCGCGATCGATCGGATCCGCTGACCGATGAAGACGCGGGTCACGCTCCAGACGCCGATGCCGCCGAGCACCACCATCACGAAGCCGATCAGGCTCAGGTAGTTCTCGGCGACCGCCAGATCCTCACCCAACCGGTCCTCGGTCGACCGATACGAGCGCGCGGTCACGAAGCTGGCGCGAAACTGTTCGCGCATCGTCGTCACCAGCGGATCGATGCCGGCCTCGTCCATGCGCAGCAGGATCGCGAAGCGCGCCCGGGACCCGAACGCCAGCAGCCCAGTCTCCTCGAGGTACGCCCGCGAGATCAATACCCGGGGGCCGAGACTGAAGATGCCGGCGCGCCGGCCTGGTTCGGTCTCGATGACGCCGCGGACCTGGAAGCTGCTGTCGCCGATGCGGATCCGGTCCCCGACCGCGATGTCCAGTTGCACCAGCAATTCCGCGCGAACCAGGGTGCCGTGGTCGTCGAGCAGAGCGCTGCGATAGGGCTGGCCGCGCAAGCCGATCTGCCCGTACATCGGGAAGCCGGCGTCCACCGCCTGCAGTTCGACCATCCGCGCCACTGCCTTGCGCTCGTCCTCGGGCCGCACCATCGTCGCCAGCTCGACGATCTCGACCTGCTGCCGCACGGGCGCCCTGGCGATCGCCGCATCGACGCGGCCGCGCACGTCAGTCGGCCACGGTCGGTTCGTCGAAATCACGACGTCGGCCGCGGTCAGCACCCGCGCTTCCTTGAGCAAGGTGTCGCGGACGTTCTGGATCACCGATCGCAGCGCGGCAATCGCCCCGACGCCAATTGCGACGCAGAGGAAAAAGAACACCAGCCGGCCCCACGAGGCGCGCAGTTCGCGCCAGACCATGCGAATCGTGAACACGCGCGTCAGCGTCCCCCGGCGGCGACGGGCTGGGCCGCCGCGACACGTGACTGATCGATGCGTTCGACGACGCGGCCGTCGCGCATCAGGATCTGCAGGTCGGCACGGGCGGCGAGCTCGCGATCGTGGGTGACCAGCACCAGCGTCGTGCCGCGCTGGCGATTGTCGTCGTACAGCATGTCGATGACGTGCTGGCCGTTGTTTGAGTCCAGGTTGCCGGTCGGCTCGTCAGCGAGCAGCACCTTCGGCTGGTTGGCCAACGCACGGGCCAGCGCGACGCGCTGCTGCTCACCACCGGACAACTGCGACGGGTAGTGGTGCATGCGCGCGTCGAGGCCGACCTCTTTCAGCAGCCGGGTTGCCCGCGCCGCGGCATCGCGCGCCCCGGCCAGCTCCATCGGCACCAGCACGTTCTCGAAGGCGGTCAGCGACGGCATCAGGTGGAAGAACTGGAAGACGAAGCCGATGACCCGGCCGCGCAGCCGCGCCAGCGCATCCTCGCCGAGCGACGTGATCGTGGTGCCGTCGACGACGATCTCGCCGGTGGTGGGCGCGTCGAGGCCGGCCATCAGACCCAGCAGCGTGCTCTTGCCGCTGCCCGAGGGCCCGACGATCGCCACGCTGTGTCCGGCGGGCAACTCGAGGTCGAGCCGGTGGAGGATGGTCAGCGGCGAGCCGCCGCTGTCGACGGTCTTGGACACGCCTCGAAGTTCGATCATGAGCTGGCAAGTGCATGCGGGAGCAGGGGTTCGAGGGACTGCCAGACGAGGTCGGCGACGCGTCGGGCGCCGGTCACGTTGGGGTGGATGCCGTCGGCCTGGTTCAGGGCGGCATCACCAGCCACCCCTTGCAACAGGAACGGCAGGAAAACGACGTCGTGTTGGTCGGCCAGGTCGCGGAACGCGTCCCTGAACGCACGGGTGTACTGCGACCCGAAGTTCGGCGGCGCTTCCATCCCGCACAGCAGCACGGTGATGCCGCGGGCCTTGGCCGAGCTGATGATTCGGCCGAGATTGTCGTGCATCTGCTCGACCGACAGGCCGCGCAGTCCGTCGTTGGCACCGAGCCCGACGATGAGGATCCTGATGTCGCCGTCGAGGGCCCAGTCGAGCCGGCGAAGACCCCCAGCGCTGGTGTCGCCCGAGACGCCGGCGTTGACTACTTCCAGGTTGTGGCCGGCTGCGTCGAGACGGGCCTGGACCAGCGCCGGCCATGCCTGTTCTGGCGATAAACCGAGCCCGGCGGTCAGGCTGTCGCCCAGCGCCACCAGCCGGGGACGCCCGGCGGCGGGTGCCTGCGACGTGCTGGACGCCGGCGAACCGGACGATGCCGGCGGCGCGACCGGAGGATCGACCCGGCTCGGGTCGGACGTGCCTCCGCAGGCTGCGCCGGACAGCGTCAGTGCGGCCAGCCACAGCCATCCGCGCCGAGAGATCGCCGTCAGCGTGTTCCCGGATCCCCCGGGCCGGGCACTGCCTCGAGCGTGCGGATCTGCCGGTCGACTTCGGCCAGTGCCAGTTCAAGCATGCCGCGGTGCGCCGGGCGGCAGGCCCGCTGCAGATCCGCCATTGTCCGTGACCGCGCCAGCCGCAGCGCATCGAGCCGCTGCGCGCGCTCGACCTCGTCAGCCGATCGCGGCGCGCCGATCACGGTACGGTCGCTGGCAGTGTCCTGCTGCGCCTCGACCGACTTGCTCTCCCAGCCTCGAGCCATAAAAATTTCAGAAGTTCAGAAGTGCAGAAGTGTTACGAGGACAGAGACAACACTACTTGATGCTGAGGCCGAGCCGGGCCCACCGGCCAGGCATTGGCACGCCGCGGATTTCTTCGTACGCGACGTCGCCTACGTTGGACACGTCCGCAAACACCAGCACTCGACGGACCGGTCGCGCGACCCGCAGGTCGACCGTGTCGTAGC
>JACDAO010000538.1 GCA_013695405.1 Acidobacteriota bacterium
ACCGGCGGCAACGACGTCACGCAGCAGACCGGCGGCGTCGGCATCAACCTGGTGACCAAGAGCGGCAGTGACACGATTCGCGGCTCGGGTCGTTACTACGTCACCGATCAGGAACTCGGCTCGACCAACCTGACCGAGGAACTGCGTCGCCAGGGCGCCCGCACCGGTGCGCCGATCCAGAACATCAAGGACTACGGCATCGAAGGTGGCGGTCCGATCTACCGCGGCCGCGCCTGGTTCTGGGGGTCCTACTCCAAGCAGGACATCAAGGTCGGCGTGGTCAACTTCTTCCAGAAGGTGGCGGGCTGCCCGGTCAATGCCGCCGACCCACTGGCCGCGCAGCTGTCCGTGGCCGAGGCCAACAAGTGCCTCAACACCGATCTGACCACGCTGGACAACTACAACATCAAGGGCAATGGGTTGCTGTTCTCGGGCAACACCTTCACCTGGCACAGCAACTTCGCCGACAAGATCCGCAACGCCCGCGACGCCAGCGACACGCGTCCGTTCGAGACCACCTACATCCAGGTGGGCCCGGTCTGGACGCACAAGGCCAGCGATCGTCACGTCTTCAGCGACCGCCTGATTGCCGATGCCGCGTACGCCTACGTCGGCGGCGGCTTCGCCCTGCTGTTCCAGGAGCCCGGCAACCGCCAGATCCAGCCGCTCCTGGACCTCGGCACCGGACGCTGGGAACGATCCTTCCAGCAGTCCGAGTTCGATCGGCCCGCCACCAGCGTGCAACTGTCGAGTACCTATTTCATGCCCGCCCGGCTCGGCGGTGACCATGCCTTCAAGGTCGGCTACGGGTACCGCGACACACCGGCCACGTCGAGCACGGTCTACGGCGGCGACGTGACGGCGCAAACCCGCAACGGCGTGCCCGAGCGCGCCCGCTTCTGGCGTAGTGCGTCGACCGACTACGCGATGAGCACGCACAGCGTCTTTGCCCAGGACACGTTCACCCGGAACAAGCTGACCGTCTCGGCCGGCGTGCGCTGGGACCGCCAGGACGATGAGGCCCTCGCGAGTGCGGTCGATTCCAACCCGATTGTGCCGCAGTGGCTGCCGGGCATCAGCTTCACCGGTGCCGATGCAGGCGTGGTGTTCTCCAACTGGTCGCCGCGGATTGGCGCGGGGTATGACCTGTTCGGCACCGGCCGCACCGTGGTGCGGTCGTCGTTCTCGGTCTACTACGGCCAGATCGCGCCGGGCAGCCTCTCCGGTACGTTGAACCCGGTGAGCGCGGCCAGCATCTCGTTCCCGTGGAACGACGCCAACGGCGACCGCTTCGTGCAGCTCAACGAGGTCACGCTGCTGCGGTCGGCGGTGATTACGTTCGACGGCAACTACAACCCCGACAACCCGGCGCTACTCGGCACGACCAACACGGTGGACTCGGGCCTGAAGAACGACCGGACGGTGGAGTACACCGGCACCGTCGACCACCAGCTCGGCAGCCGGATGGCGATGTCGTTCAGCTACATCTACCGCAAGTACTCGGACTTCCGCTTCGACCAGCGCGTCGGGATCACCGAGGACAACTGGCTGCCGACCACCTACCAGCCGACTTGCGCCGCGGCGGCCACCGCCTGCCCGCAGCTGACCTACTTCCAGCCGAACATCAGCCTGCCCGGCACGCAGCGGCTGGTCAACCGTGGCGGCTACAACCGCAACTTCAACGGCGTCGAGGCGGTCTTCACCAAGCGCATGTCCGACCGCTGGATGGTTGATGCCAACTACGCCTACAACAGCGCGGTCGACAACTTCGACAGCGTCCAGGGCTACAGCACCAGCTTCGATCCCACCAATCTCGGGATCTTCAGCGGCCAGCAGTACGCCGTGGAAGCGGGCGGCAGCGGCATCGACAACGTGTTCGTCAACGCCAAGCACCTGTTCAAGCTGTCCGGCGTGTACGTCGCACCCTGGGACATCAACGTCGGCGCGTTCTACAACCTGCGTCAGGGCTACCTGTTCCCGCAGCGGATCCTGTCGCCCAACCGTGCCGGCGGGTCGGGCACGGCCAACCTGTACCTCGACCCGTTCGGCGCGAGCCGCTACGACAAGCTGCAGACCATCGACATGCGGGTCGGCAAGCGGTTTGCGTTCGGCCGCCGCAGCGTCGAGGCCAGTGTCGACCTCTTCAACCTCGGCAACGTCAACACCGTGCTGACGCGCAACCTCAATCAGGCGGCCGCGACGGCCAACTCGGTGACCGGCGTGGTCTCGCCCCGCGTTGCGCGCATCGGCGTCCGGGTCATCTTCTAGTCGTCCACCGGCCGATTGCAAAAGGGGGGCGGGGCCGGTTGGCCTCGCCCCCTTTGTCGTACCCGGACTTGGGCCTTGCCCGGACGCGGTGCTGGGTCAGCGGACGCCGGCTTCAGCGCCGCTTCGTGCGCGGACGCAGTCGCTTCGACTGCAACGAGCTGACCTTGGCCAGAGCGTCGAAGTCGCGATCGACGTGCAGCACGCCAATCCCGTGCCGGATTGCGCTGGCCGCGATCAGGCAGTCCAGCGTCGAGCGCACGGTGACCCCGGCGCGTCGCGCGCTGCGATACAGCTCGGCGGCCTGTAGCCATCGCTCCAGCGGCATCTCGCGGTCTACCGTCGGCAGCGACAGCATCGACTCACGCGCAATCCCATGCGCGCGCTCGTCGCCGAATCCCTGGAGGACTTCCTGCACCACCGCCGGACAGGTCACGATCTCGTCGAACGGCAGGTCGCGGTCGATGACGACCACCGGTTGACGTCGGAAGATCTCGATCCAGACCGAGGTGTCAACGAGCCACACGGCGCCGACGCCTCGCCACCGGTGCGGACGACACCCCTGCGTCGCGGCGCATCTCCGCCAGGCTGCCGGTCCACGCGCCCGATCCCGCCAGTTGCCGGATCTGCGCAGCCTTGGCGCGATCGATGTACGACTCCAGCGCCAGCTCGACGGTCCTGGAGTAGGTTCGCTCCCCGCTCACCCGCACGGCTTCCTCCAACAAGTCCTCACGAAGCACAAGATTTGCGCGTTTCGTGCGCACGCCATGCATACGGCAAGCCTATCACGCTGACCACGAACGAGCCGTGGATGCCAATCTGAGTCACCGCGTCCCCAACTCGTACAAGGCAATTGCCAGTGCCGTCGCGACATTGATCGAGTCCGCGGGAGGCGCCATCGGGATGGATGCCAGGTGCGTACATCGAGCCAGTGTCGCCTCCGACAGGCCGTGCCCCTCGTTGCCGACCACGAGCGCGATTGGCTGGGAGCGCTCGACCGACTCGAGTACGTCGCGCAACGTCTTGACGACACGCCGGCCGTGTTCGGGCGCGCTCGGCGTTCGGCATCCGGCCGTCAGCGTTCGGCGTTCGACGTGCGGCGTTCCTGATCGCCATGCCTGTGGCGTCAGCCCGATCATCTGCACGCTCCGCTGCTCGAGCGCGCCGAGAATGGTTGCCATCGCGGCCTGCGTCCACGGCAGGTCGAGCACGCTGGCCATCGAGGTGCGCACCGCCTTTCGGTACAGCGGATCGACGCAGCGGTCGTCGAGCAGCACCGCGGTGGCGCCCAGTGCACGGGCATTGCGGAACACGCTGCCGATGTTGTCGGCGTCCATCAGGTGTTCAGCCACCACCAGCGGGCCCGGCCGTCGGCCGTCTTCCGCGGCCGTGCCGATCACCGCCGCAAGCAAGC